>JAABSF010000534.1 GCA_011390535.1 Deltaproteobacteria bacterium
TGAGACACAAACGGATAATCCAACTCGACCGGGTGTTTACGCCGGGCCAAGGGGGCGAACCTTTGCATCAAGCTCCCACGCGCCCGTGAAAAAGAAATGGAAAACTCACCATCACGCCGCCTGGCCAAATGGGGAACTTTATACCGGGAGATGACCTCCACCGAACGTTCCGGGTCTTCCAACCCCATCATTTTCAATGAAATAATGGTTGCACCGGGAAAACTCCGGCTGAGAGCCTTTTCAAAAAGCTCTCTGCGCCTGCCCTCTTCTTGAAAACGGTATCTCCACTCAGAGGCAAGCTGACCGATAATCTCGATGCGCTCACTTACCACCGCCGACCCATCACCGGCCAAGCTCACATCCAACTTCCTGCGCATCTGATTCTGCTTTGAAGGCAAAACAGGAATTCGAGTATAACGACCTTTCCCACCGTCCACTATTAAGGCATCCCCACCCTGGTTTCCATAAGGCAGATCATGGCTACCGGTGAACTCAGCGGTCCCATCCAGATACCTGTCCAGGGAAGGAATATAAACAACGGCATGATCAAACACCGCCAACGAGGCAGGATATTTACCCAACCTTCCGCCCGGTCTGGTCCGGACCAGCACCGGGTAGGCCTTAACCCCTACGAGCCCCAACATCACCGACAGCAACATCGCTTTGTCTTTGCAGTCACCGAACCGCCGCGCCAGCACCTGTGGCGCGGAATAAGGTTTATGGGTGTGAACACCGAAAGAGAGTGAGACATATCGAATCTTTCTCGTTACGAAACGATACAATGCCTGTATCTTCTCCTCATCGGTTTTCAGCCCCTCGGTCAACTCCGCGGTCTTCTTCTTCAGCTCCTGATCCGAGTGATATTGCTCACGGATGAGGTTCCAATACCACTTTGCTACATCACCCCAGGAACGAAACGTAGACACATGAAGATATGATGCCGTCTCAGCCCAACCCGGCATAGATGTTTGAGAAATGTAAGGCTTCACATCTTTCATCTTCCATTTCAGCACTTGTTTCGTTTTCTCAACCCTCCTGCTGTGTTTCAGACCTTTTAAAACAGGCTTGTTGAAATGAAACCGGAGCTTTTTCGGAGCCTCCAGAATTACCTCGGCATCCAACCTCGGCGACGCCTCCTGCAAGCTTAAAATTGTCCCGAAATAGTCTGCAAACGGGCTATAATCTGCAATATCGTTCAGAGTAGTCTGCAGCTCAATGACATCCCCCGGCTGCAGCTTCTCGAAGCGAATGTCTCTTCTTTTGTAATCGTAATAGACGCGCACCGATGGATCGTTGATGTTCATCTCTTGCTCGGTCGTGGCATCCTCAACGCTCCCATCCCTTCGCCAAACAACCGCCTTCACAACCCGCAACCTCTGCACATCCGGTTGATAAGTAACGCTCCATGATCCATGCTCCGCCGCACCACGTTCCGTCAACACCTTCACGATGCGATGCCTGAAACGGTGGGTCATCCCGTTTGAGAGCACCTTCAGCGCCAACCTGTCCTTCAAAACCAGTGCGTCCCATTCTTTCTTCGTCTCCACCGGCGCCCGACTCATAATCTCCTTTGCGTCAAGAGCATACTTTTCTACTAGCGGATCCGGACCGGTCTCCTCCAAAAGAGCCAACTGCTGCTGAATCTCCTCACTCTGAGGCCGCAGCGCAAGCACCCTGGACCACACTTTTTTAGCTTCATCCAAATCACCCAATATGATGTGACAGTTCCCCAAGCTCTCCAGCAAAGCCGTGTCATCCGGTGACACCTTTAAAGACGTCAAAATCAGCTTACGCGCCTCCCCGGCACGCCCGTTTGCAGCCATAAGGTTCGCTTGCTCCACCACCAGCGCCGTATCGTAAGGCTGAGCCTTCCGCAACGCCCCGAGCTGCTCTAAAGCAGCCTCTAAATCCAATCGATCCACCGCCCACTGAAACAACACTCTCCGCGCACCCAAATTCGCGACATCTTCCTTCACCAGCTCCTCTAACACCTTCTGCGCCTCTCGAATTTTCCCCGAGTTCCTATACGACTCAGCCAAAAGCTGCGCTAAATCCTGTCTCCACCCCACCTCGCGCCGGATCTTCACCAACTCCCTCGCCGAATACACATAAAGCCCCCCGGCAAACAACAACTCCGCCCGAAGCAACCGAGCCTGAATGAACCCCGGACGGTTTTTCAAACACTTCTTTATATACTCTCTCGCAACATACAGCTTGCCCTGCTCATAAAAATGCCGAGCCATAACTAACAGAGTATCAGGATCATTCGGGTCTTTTTTCAAAGCCTGCTCCAGGGCTTTAAACCGCTCAGCCCGAGTCGGCCCCGCGCGCGCCAACAATCTATAGTTAGCAGGAGAGTCGTCAAGACGGACCAACTCCATAGCCGCTTTGCGAGTCTCCTGCTTTCTCGGATCATGCGGCTTTCTTGCAAGCAGAAAACGAACCAAATCCTTCCTCATCCCCTTATCTTTAGGCCTTTTTGCTATCTGAGCCCGAAGATAACCCTCCACCGTCACCACGCTCCCCACCCGCTCCCCATGCAAAACACCCCCCCCGGGCGCATCCGCCGGCCCCATCATCGCCGAAGCCCTCTCCAACCTCGCCGGTTCACTCACCCACCGCACCCCCTTCGCCACGCCCCCATTCGGTTTTGTAACCCTCATGAAAAGGGGCCACGCCCCTCTATCCGAGGCCAACTTCACCTTCAGAACATGCACCCCTTTTGGAAACCTTACAATATAAGCATCCTGATCAGGCGCCACAGACCTCTCCACCTCCTTCTTCCCAACCAAAGTACGCCCCACCCATATCTTATACCCCCCGAGAGTACCCACTCGAATCGCCAAATCCATCTCCCTTTTTACCTCTAAACCCGCCACTACATAAACCGCCCCGCC
>JAABSF010000535.1 GCA_011390535.1 Deltaproteobacteria bacterium
TAATGAGCCCAACAGATCAGAGGGCCATGGACCAATATGCGCGGGTTCAAAAACATCCGTGGGTTCAAAAACATCCGTGGGTTCAAAAAAAGGATCCAGCGACTCCATGGTTTCCAGCAACCCAATTACCGCCTTTTTAATAGGCAAGCCATTAAGCACCATTGAAAACAGGTCCCTCGCTCCATCCCCTTTCTTTTCCTCTTTCTTTTTCCCTTTCTTCTTCCCTTTCTTTCTACAGATCTTCTCAACGATCCTCAAAGCCGCCGCCGCCACAGCACATTGAAGAGAGTATAACCCGGCCAGAATGGACGGCGAGCTAACATTATCATTATCACCTTTCTCAAGCCCTAAAGCCTCACACAACGCCTCTCGCGCTGCGGGCTTACCTGCCGGTTCTAAATAAAGCGGCTCTACATAATCTACCCAACGCAGAAAATCCTTACCAACGCGCCCTCTCTTTTTTTGCGATTCTGGTTCCAGTGGTCCCAGTGAGCAATAAAGATGCTTGGCCGCCGAGTGGACCGCTTTTTTGAGCGCCTTTCTTTGTACGGGTGTAAAACGATATCTCATACCAACCACAAGAGAGAAACTAACTCATTCATGTCTTTGAACATTCTTCGCACATTTTCTTCTAAAACTCCAAACATTTCGAAGCGTTAAGATCGTCCTCCTCTGTGCTCCGTCCCCGGCTCCTCCGGGGTCCGTCCCCCTATTCTCCAGTGCTCCGTCCCCGGCTCCTCCGGGGTCCGGTGCTCCGTCCCCGGCTCCTCCGGGGTCCGTCCCCCTATTCTCCAGTGCTCCGTCCCCGGCTCCTCCGGGGTCCGTCCCCTTCTATCCAGCGTCTATCCGCAAGATATCTTGGTACTATTTATCTGTGGGGTTGACATCGTTACATTGAGCGTTATAGTTACTGTGAATTATGTAACGTTGTGAAATATTTTTCAGCTTCTTAGCCTGTTCTTTGTTATCGAGGATGGTACTGAGCATAGCAGCAGTGAAGAACCTTGAGCTGACGTTAGAGGATGTAGGGAAAGGAGAGAACATGATCTCAGCTAAGTCCATCGGTCGTCTGAGTCTTTACCGGAGGCTCTTGATATCGCTTAAGACTAGAGGAGAAGAGAATGTCCACTCTCACAAATTGGCCTCGCTGGGCGGGGTCTCGCCGGCTCAAGTCCGGAGAGATATCATGGCCGTTGGGTACTCCGGTTCACCGGCTCGTGGTTACTCTATTGATGAGCTGGTGGAATGTATAGGGCGAATCATCGACCACCCTGAAGGGCAAAATGTGGCGCTTGTAGGAGTGGGACACCTCGGCCGCGCGGTGCTGAACTACTTTCGGGGCCGGCGCCCAAAGCTGCGCGTACGGGCTGCGTTCGACAATGATATCAATAAAACAAACCGCGTGCTCCACGGCTACAGGGCACACCCGGTGACGCAGCTCGCCGAAATAATAAAAAGGGAAAAGATAACCGTAGGTATTGTCTGCGTCCCTAAAGAAGCCGCCCAAGATGTGGCGAATAACCTGGTGGATGCAGGCTGTCGGGGCATTCTTAATTTCGCCCCAATCCCCTTGAGAGTACCGCCCGGCGTATATGTAGAAGATATAGACATAACCATGTCATTGGAAAAAGTCGCTTACTTCGCTCGGGAGACGGCGAAAGAAGAGGAGAAAACCGAGTAATGAACAATTCAACCCAAGAAACACATGTAGAAAAAGATGTTCACGACAATCAGATGAACACCGTTGGAAATAAGAACGCGGTAGAGGTCGGGACTAATGTAAACCCTGAAATTGAAACAATACGCTCCATCCTGAATCGCTATCCGCACGCTCACCGCGACTCTTTGATACCTATCTTGCAAGAAGTGCAGGATCTGGAAGGATACCTCTCACCCAAATGTATAGTGGAGGTGGGCAGGCACCTAATGCTTCCGACAAGTAAAATTTATGGAGTTGCAACTTTTTACAACGGTTTTCGCTTTGAAAAAAAAGGGCGTTTTCATATTCAAATTTGCCGAGGAACCGCCTGCCACGTCAAAGGATCTTTGGGTGTTTTGAAAGCATTTCAACAAAGCCTTGATATTGAAGCCGGCCGAACAACAAGAGATGGGCTGTTCAGCCTTGAGGTTGTAGCTTGTATCGGGGCATGCGGATTGGCACCGGTAATCTCGGTAAACGGCGAGTTTCATGCAGCGGTGACACCGGATAATGTGCGCAAGATAATCAAAACCTACCGTAAACGGGCAAAAGAACAAGATCATGTCGAAGAGAAGTGAAAAAATGAAAAACAAACAGAGACATGTCCCTGAAAACAAGAAGACGCATGCAAACGAGAAAATATATCAAACAGAAAAGAACTCTAAAAAGGTCAACAAAATGGCCGACGAAATGACCGACGAAATGACCGACGAAATGACCGACGAAATGACCAACGAAATGGCCGACAAGGAAGAGAGCGGCAAAGAGATGTCAACCGGCGAGTTGAATAGTTCTAAAGAAACATTGAACGCCGAGGAGAAAATGGAAAACAAGTTGAACGAAAAATCGGCTTCAGTAGATCACCGGCGTGACGAGCTTCGGCGCAAAGATGTCACCAAGGTTACGGTATTTGTGGGAGCCGGGACTTGCGGTCTTGGCGCAGGAGCCAAGGAGACTCTCTCCGTGGTCAGGGCGTATCTTTCAGAAAAAGGAGTGGACGCTGATATTGTTGAAACCGGCTGCATCGGACTGTGCTCAGCCGAACCGCTAATGGATGTTCAGATTCCGGGTAAGCGGCGACTCTCATTTCAGCATGTCACTCATAAGGTAGCGCCTGCCATATTAGACTCAGTGCTGAAGGGAGAGGTCCCCGAACAGCATGTTCTCTTTCAGTTTGAAACCGAGGGCGGAGAGCCAT
>JAABSF010000536.1 GCA_011390535.1 Deltaproteobacteria bacterium
AGGAGGTGGGCCGCATATATAGTATTCGCATTCCTCGGGTTCATCATGATTACAAAGGTAGGCGTCGTAGAGAACTTTGTGAATAAAACCCACCGGCCCCGACCACTCGTCTTGGGGTAAGGGGTCGGACAAGGCAAGATGCCACTGGAAGTTTGGATGCTCTTTTTCCAACGAGTTGAAATCGTCCATGTAATATGCTTCCCGCAAGCTGCGGGCTCCATACCAAAAAGAGACCTTTCGGTCTGTTTTAAGCCTGAAGAAGAGATCAAAAATATGCGAGCGCATCGGCGCCATGCCCGCTCCGCCGCCGATAAAAACCATCTCGGCGTCGGTGTCTTTGGCGAAGAACTCACCGTATGGTCCTGAGATCAAAACCTCGTCTCCGGGTTTCAAGGAAAACAGATAAGATGACATGACCCCCGGCGGCGTGCCTTTGGGGCTATCCGGTGGAGGCGTCGCGATGCGGACATTAAGCATGATGATAGATGATTCTTCAGGATAGTTGGCCATGGAATAAGCCCTTATGGCGGGTTCATCAACATGGGATTCATGCTCCCAAAGACCTTGTTTGTCCCAATCATCTCTAAAACGCTCGTCTACATCGATATCTTTAAAGCTCATTTGATATGGAGGACACTCGACCTGTATGTATCCGCCGGCGCGAAAATCCATCTCTTCACCTTGGGGCAGCTCCAGGATCAACTCCTTGATGAAGGTCGCCACGTTCCGGTTGGAGCGGACTTTGCATTTCCATTGGCGAACATTGAAAATCTCCGGCGGTATTTCGATGCTGATATCTTGTTTCACCTTGACCTGGCAGGAGAGCCTCACACCATTGCGTGCCTCTTTGCGGTTGATCAAGGTTTTCTCAATGGGTAAAATCGCGCCGCCTCCCTTTTTTACGGTGACTTTACATGTCCCGCAGGTGCCTTTGCCGCCACAGGCGGAGGGTATGAAGATCTCGTTTTGTGCCAGGGTTGAGAGAAGATTTGAGCCGACGTTTGTTTTCAATGACTTATCTTTATCATCATTGATGGTAATTTCAGCTTCGCCTGAGCTCACCAGATGTTTTTTTGCGACCATGAGAACGCAGACGAGCACCAAAATGACGAATGAGAACATGAACATTCCCATCAATACTGTCGTCATGACTCAACTCCTTTAGTTGCTCTCAGTCGCTCTTAGTTGCTTTTAGTTTTTCGTAGTCGTTTCTACTCGATTACAGTTGAATTCCCGAGAAAGAGAGAAAACCCATCGCCATAAGCCCGGCGGCGATAAAGGTGATTCCGAGGCCTCTCAATCCTTTCGGTACATTACTGTATTCCAGCTTTTCGCGGATAGCCGCCAATCCGATTATCGCGATGGCCCATCCGATACCGGAACACAAACCAAAAACAACGCTCTCGCCGAAATTGTATTCTCTCTCCATCATAAACAGAGAGCCCCCCAAAATGGCGCAGTTTACCGTGATAAGCGGCAAAAATACTCCCAGCGCGACGTGCAGCTTGGGGACGTAGCGATCCAGAAACATCTCTACAAGTTGAACTGCTGCGGCGATGCAGCCGATGAACGTCAGAAAGCTCAGGAACGAAAGATCCAACCGGGCGAAACTCGCAGGAGCGCCGGGAATCCATGTGAGCGCTCCTTCTTTCAGCAGAAATACATAGATAAGATGATTCAACGGCACCGTGATGGTTTGTACGAATATAACGGCGCCACCAAGGCCTGCGGCGACTTCGATTTTTTTCGAAGAGCTCAAAAACGGGCACATGCCTAGAAAAAAGGCAAGCGCCATGTTTTCAATAAAAATAGCCTTAATACCTAAGCTCATATATTGTTGAAAGGCTTCTCCCATGGTTGTGCCCTCAATTTTCCTCTGCCTGTTCCGGTTTCCATGTTCTTAACGCCCAGATCAGCAGCCCGATTAAGAAAAAAGCTGCAGGGGGCATAAGCGCGATACCGTTGGGATGGTACCATCCGCCTTCTGTGACGGGTTTCATGACTAAATAACCGAAGAAACGGCCGCTACCCGCCAGCTCTCGGACGGTGGCTACGCCGAGTAGAATTACACTGTATCCCAGACCGTTTCCCAGCCCGTCCAAAAAACTCAGACCGGGCTTATTCTGCATAGCGAAGCCCTCTGCGCGGCCCAGCACAATGCAATTGGTTATGATCAGCCCGACAAAAACCGAGAGCTGTTTACTGATGGAGAATAGATAAGCTTTCAGTATTTGATCTACGAGTATGACCAGCGAGGCGATTATCGTCATTTGCACGATTAGACGTATCGAGAAAGGGATGCCTTTCCGGATGGCGCTGATAGTGAAGTTTGAAAGAGAGAGGACGGATGTCAGAGCCAGACACATCACCAATGCGGTTTGTACCTGGGTAGTGACCGCCAGCGCGCTGCATATCCCAAGCACCTGCAATGCAATGGGGTTCTCCTCAAAAACGGGGTTTTTGAGGGTCTCTTTTTCCTTTCTTCCAAAACCTAGCATTAGTTTCACTTTCCCATTATCACCAATATGTCAGTTTCCTGTTTGCTATTTCCTGTTTGCTGTTTTCTGTTTCAGCTTCCAATTACCGGATGCCCACCGCTAATCAGTTTTCAAAAAAACTCTTCAAAAACGGCCCATAGCCGTCGGGTCCGAGCCAGAAATTTGTCATGTTTTCCACCGCCCGGCTCGTAATTGTGGCCCCCGACAAAACATCAAAGCCGTGCGGATCCTTCTTCGGAGGCTCCGCTCCGCCCTTTCGCATCGTTAGGGCAGGCTCTCCTTCCGCATCATAAGCTTTGCGACCCACCCACTGTTTCTTCCAGGAAGGGTTGTTCACTTCTCCTCCCAGGCCGGGTGTTTCCCCGTGTTCATAAAAGGTGATCCCTTTGATGGTTT
>JAABSF010000537.1 GCA_011390535.1 Deltaproteobacteria bacterium
TCTTCTTCTTCGGCCTTGCGCTTCTTTTCTTCTTCTTCGGCCTTGCGCTTCTTTTCTTCTTCTTCGGCCTTGCGCTTTTGCGCCTTATCCTTTCCCTCCTCCTTTTTTTCTTTCTCTGCTTTCTCTATTTTTTTACCATCTTTTTCTTTCTCTTTGTTTTTGTCTTCAACATCTACTTTTTTTGCGTCTGCTCTCTTTGCCGTATCATCATCACCCCCGGAAACTTCTTCCTCTGAGTGTTCATCTAGAGGCTCTGCTTTTTTGTCTTGGGAAACATCTTCCATCTCCTCTTTTCCACCACTAACCTCTCCGGCCCCACTCTGAGAGAGCAGCTCCGCTTTTTTGTCTCCCTTCGAAACATCCTGATGATGATCAACACCTCCCTCACTCAACATTTCAGTCACCGCTTCCAAATCTTTTACTACCGCCGTTACATCATCAAGCCCCTTTACAAGCTCATCATATTCTTTAACCACTCCAAAGGTTATGAACGCGGCCCGGTGTGCCGTCACAGCACAACGCTTATGATCCGTAGCGAAACGAAGGAGAGCACCACGAGCTCTTTTCACGGTCACCAGCTTTACAAGCTCATCACCGTCCATAGCGTTAAAAGTATAGGCCCCCTCTAAACCATCATCTTCTACGTAAACTCTGCCGCCACGGAAATACCGACCGAAAATATCTTCGTATTGCAAAGAGGCGATGTTCATCCCTGAGGGGAGAGCGTTGGAAAAATAAGCAGAAAACCTGGTACAGGTCTTTAAACCATCCTCTCCACCGTATGGTTCAACCGTTATCTCAATGGGAGTTCCGCCATAAGCTCCCACGATTTTTGGAGATGCCCGGTTGTTACCAGGTAAAAACACCAGCTTCCTGGAACCGGCGAATTTCCGCCAGACATCATCAAAAGTGCTGAACCCCTGATAAACCAACCATATTAAAAGCAAAAAAGCCGGCCCCCCAATGAGGGCAACTATTTCCCATGTTTCCATTTTAGATTATCTCCATGTTACAAGTTGCCCATTTTGGGATGGATTACCCCTTTCCGTCAAGCATCCCGTAACTAATCCGAGTTTCTATAACATGTCTAACGTAATTTTCGTCCATCTTGGTTGACTCGGGTGTAATGTTGGAATGATTACATTCCAAAAAATAGCCTACACCAATCCACCAGGACTTCGCAAAACGAAAATCACTCCACATCCCATAACGATGCCAAAGATCACTTCGTCTCTTTTCAACCTCCCGGGAGTTCACCAAAAAAACCGAAGGGTGCACGAACCGCACATGACGAAAACCTGCCTTAGCTTCAATTTTCCACCATTCAAGGGGTTGGACAACAAAACCCATGTCACCACCATGAATATCCGAGGAATATGAAGACCGCAATAGACAACTATCATCCGTAAAACAATCTCTTCGATCAATCGCAAAGTCCCCAAGCCACCATCGGCTGTATTGATATCCAATATCCAAAAGCAGCCAGGAAATCAGCTTGTACCGATGTCTCCCCATGAGCGAAAATGACGTTCCGGAAAGATAACCATAGCTTTCGAGCAAAGCTCTCTGTGGAACAGCTTTAATTTTCAGCCTTGACTGCATCTTAGAAGACCACCCCCAAATACCCTCCAAGGTAAACTTGGCACCCAAAGTAAAGGGCTCAATGGGGGTAACACCCCTCAACTCGAAAAACCCTTCCACAGAGAGTACCAAAGCAGCATTCTTGTATCGATAACCCAGTGAGGAAAAAACTCTATGAACCTGAAGACTCAGAGGCGCGGGTTCAACATCACGGCTCATTCTTCTTGCTAATTCAGTCTCTTGAAAATCGGATAGAAAAAGAAGCTCGGCAAAACCATAGTACACACCTCCGAAAAAGACATGCAGGTCTTCAATATAACCCTCCTCCCACCGGTATCCTGCCAGGGCACTGATATCGAAAAAAAATGAACTTTCCGTGGAGCTCCAAGTGTTCGTGCGTCCATCAAACGCGGCGCCAGAAATCCTCGGCCGGGAATCATATCCAAACGAAACTGAAGCCCTGTATCGCAACCCACGCCGTCTTTCAGACGCCAAGATTCGATCTATAAGCTTTAGGGTGTCCCGCGCCTCTTTAGGGTCTTCGTTATCCAATCCCCTCTTCAATCCATGTCTTATATAAATCCGGGCCTTTTTGTATCGTCTGCGCCTGAACTCAGTCATTCCTATCATGAAAAAAACATCCCCTTGTTGGGGAGTTTTTTCGGCCAAACGGTTGAACAATCGAAAGGCAGTATCATATCGGCCGATTTGATATGCCGAATAACCTGCGGCATAAAGCAAAATGGGTGAAGAACCTTCACCTTCTCGTCTTATCAAAGCACCGAAGCACTCCAAGGCTTTTGTATATTCCTCTTTTGCATAATATCCGGCACAAACATCCATTGAAAAAATCGATTGATTTGAAATTCTGGATTGGGAGGTTTTCGAGCCCTGCGGTTTATGCTCCCCTGTTTTGTGATCGTTTTTGTAAGTTTTTTCCTTGGAGGCCCAAGACAAAGTTGAGACCCAGACAAAATGTAGAAGAAGAACTTTGATCAAACGAAAACTAATCCCTCCTGCCTTGTGGACCGCTCCTCTTTTTGCCATGCCCATGCAGCCGGCGTCCATCTTTTTCATCAAAAGCTCGACGGGTTTCTCTTCTGCGTAAGCTTTTCTGTAATTTTTCATCCAATCGAACACGATTCTTTTGTCGTTTCTTCTTGAGGAGTTTTCTCAACTCATTCGTCTCTTTACCCTTTAAACCAACTTCTCGGCTAATCTTATTGTTGTCTCTCGTTAGCTGATTCGAACTTCCTGCTTCCGCATTATCTCCCGTAGTGAGTTCAGACTTCTCTCCCTGAGAGTGTTTAACT
>JAABSF010000538.1 GCA_011390535.1 Deltaproteobacteria bacterium
CCGCCGATGCTTGGGGCGAGCTTTCCTCCCGACAATTTTCACGACACCGTGACGGTCAGCGCCGGAAGCGAATATGTTCACAATTTGGAGAGAGGGCATGAAATGGCCTTTAGAATGGGATATCGTTTCGAGCCTTCTCCTGTACCAGCCCAAATTGGGTATTCTGCTCTTTTGGACAATGATCGTCATGTCATGACGGCGGGTTTTGGTTACAAAGCCGAAAAAATCGCAAAGGTGTTTCCTTATCAGTTGCGGTTGGATTTGGCCTTGCAGTATCATTTTTTAGTACAAAGAACTGATGAACGGACTCTACGATGGTCCAGCCCACATGGGACGGTCTCCTATTGGGGGCATTTATTTGGGCTCTCTTTGAGTGCTTCAGTGGAGTTTTGATTTCGTGAGCTTATTAGACCATATACAGATACGCTCGAAATCTCTGAGGGCAAGCAAGGGTTTTTCGTCACCCTCGTCATTTTTTGCCGTGGGCCGGTATATGGTTATTCCGGCTTTTGCTATGAAGTCTCCTTGTCGATTCTGTTTCAGGTTTGTATTTGTGTGGTTTTTGTGGATTTTGGCAGCAGTTGGATGTGGTAACTTGGATGATGAGGCATTCAAGGGGTTTCATGTCAACACCGGCGTGGGTCCGTATAAAGACATGGGTGGGCTAGAGATGTGTATCGGTCCCCATCGTATCGGACTTCCGGATTCTGAAATGGGTGGGTTTTGTGTTCCAGCCGGGACCTCAGCTTCACTTCAACTCTGTTCCACCGACCTTGATTGCAACACAAGAGAAAAATGTGTTTGTGGGCGTTGTATAGTGAAATTCTGCACCAGAAACGATGAGTGTGGCGAAGGCTTCAGTTGTGATTTTACTGCCAACCGCTGCGTGAGGAAGTGTGACGATGTGTGCGATTGCAGCGGGCCGAATGCGCGTTGTGATATCGGCATGTGTCAACAGATGTGTCTTGTTAACGCCGAGTGTCAGACTGGTGAGATTTGTTCTCTCAGTCGCGCAAGATGTCTTACCGTCCCCTGCACCGACCAAAGCGACTGCTTTCCTGATGAAGAATGCATAATTCAGCGTGAGCCTCGTTATGTATCAGGACCTTCTGTTGTCTCCAACAGCGGTCCAGTTCGTTTGTGGGTGGATATGGATGTTTTCGGCCAGAGGATGGTGTTCGGCGCTCAATCTTTTGATCCCAAAAGATTTGATTTCAAGGCTAAAGCCGCACTGGAACCCGAGAGATGTAGGCAGGATCAAGACTGTGAAGAATACCGTAATCCGTCGGTAGTGGATTTGGGTTCTCAGTTTGTGATGTTCTTTGAAATAGGGATTATTCATTTTGATTCTGCAGATGAACAGGTGTGTGGGGATGGTGTTTGTGAGGTCAGCGGGGAGCGCAATGAATCTCATGTCGGAGTATGTCCTGAAGATTGTGGTAGTGAGGGAATTTTCAGGGCTGTTAGTGATGACGGTTTTGATTGGGTCATTGATCCTGAAGAACCTGTTTTAACACCGTATTACACTTGGGAGAGCGAAGGGCTTTTCTCTCCTTCTGCAGTTGTGCACCCGGCGACAGGAGAGCTTTATCTGTATTATGAAGCAGGCAGGGGAGATGGGATCGGAGTTGTTAAAGCCGTTGATGCTTTATCAGGTAGTTTTCCGGATCCGTCACAGGATTCTCCGGGAGAACGTTGTGGTGTGCGTTGTCAGGTTTTGAGGCCGCAGGAAGTGTCCACACCCATCCTTTGGCGAGCTATAAGCTCCGTCAGAACTCCTATGGTGATCATTGAAAAGGAAGCTTCCGGAGGTTGGCTTTTTCGTATGTGGTTCTCCGCTTGGGGTTATGAATCTCCCCAGGCTACGTCTTTCGGGACAGTTGAACAGATCCCCGCCAACTACAGCATCGGCTATGCAGGTTCTCCGGATGGGTTTATGTGGGAGGTTTGGCCTTTCAATCCTGTCTTTGACAGAATTTATCCTAACACTTTTGTAAATCATGCATCTGAGATGAGCCCCTATGTGATCCGTTTTGGTAAAGATTACTACATGTATTACGGAGGAGCCGATAGAGAAGGCGTCACATGGGAGAATTTGGGACTTGCCGTCAACTCGCCGCCCATTATGGGAGAATAGCATGGTCTCCTCCCATTACGAGCCGACTTCCTTTACAGGCAAAGTGCACTCCTGAAAGAACAGGTGATGCCCCAGGGTTTCAGTTTGCAAGGGGGATAATATTCCTGGATAGGGTGGGCTAATATATTGTAAAAGGGGGCTAGAAAAAAAGGAGTGAAACATGATCAACTTTAAACCGATCTGCGCCTCGTTCTTGTCTGGTTATTGGGGTTTTTTCTTTGTGACGTTGCTCTCCATGACGTTTTATTGTTGTGGTGGAGATCCATCTGAAAAACGGAGTGGAGGTGATGGTATAGAACAAGAGAGCAAAAAAGCCTGTGAACGTCTTTCAAGAAAAAGCCGAGAATGCGTTGATGTTTTGGTGCCCATAGTAGAAAAGGCGTCTGCTCGGTTATTGGAGGCGGCCGTCAGTAGAGTGCCTGAAGCAGAACAGCATGAGTTCAGGGAGCGAGTTGAAAAGGCAATGGATAAACAGAAGGAGAAAATGAAAGAGACTCTTGGCGAATCCCTGAAGAAACCTTTTATGAATTGGTGTTTGAGAGCGGCGGGAGATCCAGAGGAAAAAGAGATCTTTGATTCGGCGGTGAGATGTCTAAAGTCCCCGGATTGTCAGACTTATGCTTTATGCTTGGAAAAGATCATTCTTGTAGATCAGGCTGTTGAAGATAGTCCATAGTAACCATACTAGATAAACGGACTAATTCAAAAACAAATTTGGAGGCGGACACAGATCGCTCCCATGGAGTCTTCTTAGC
>JAABSF010000539.1 GCA_011390535.1 Deltaproteobacteria bacterium
TGAAAACAACCTCTCCGTGTCCATCTCTTCATTGTTCTCAGCAATCACGATGGAATGTCCGTTCAACAAAGGACCCCAAAGAGAGTAACATAACCCCGGACCACTGAAGCAATCCATAGTGGCCAGCAAGCCGATCCTCTCCATGTTTTGCGCCGCCATTCCAAATATCTGGTCATAAGAAGTGGCCGCTCCCACAAGATAACCACCGGTAGCAAAAACCGAACCTCTTGGATTAGCCGCCGAAGAATGGGCATACAAAAGCATCAATGGATGCTCTGCTTCAAGACTTGACGGCTCAACTTCACCAGGATCAATTTCGAGCCCATTTGACAGCCACTCTTCGTAAGCCACACCAGAAGAAGGATTGTCTTGAAAACACACCACATCGATCCCCTCGACCGCCTCCTCGATCTTTTTAGAACAATCCTTGTCATCTGCACTCATTGACAGACCATCCATAAATAGGATCTTCGCCCCTGAATCCAGCACCCTCTCAGAACCCGGCGCCAAAGGGGTCTTATGGGAAATTGGTACAGAGATCAGCCCCAATCGGCTACAGGCTAAAAGCAAAGCCACCGACTCCGGCCGCCCTGTCGCCCACAACGCAACACGGTCCCCCTCTTTCAACCCTGATCCTCTCAAAGCTGAAGCTTGCTTTTTGACCAAGGACAAAAGCTCTTCAAATGAAAACTCAACAGAATCAGCATCTTGGGGCAAATAAATCAGCGCAGGTGCCTTACCTTTGCCGTTTTCAACGTGGACATCCAAAGCATTACGACAACCATTCAGACGTCCATCCAAAAACCACTCTATCAGCCCTTCCTCAAAATTCTCTTTCAGAACACTGCTGAATTTCTTATCCCAACCCAATCTCTCGGATTGCAGGCTCCAATATTCCTCTCGTTTTTCAATACTCTCTTCATACCCTTGAAGATAGTCTTTTCTCCCGTAAGGAGGGCGCTTCACCACGCCTCTACTTCCAGGATTTTCTTTCTTATCGGTACTCATCTTGCTGGATTCATTGTTCATATATCGCCTCCTGAGAAAAACTACCGATTATATGGTCTCACCATACATCTTTTTGGCAAGCCCAAAGGCAAGGTCAAGCTTTTGTTTTGAACCAAATGGATAAAACTGCACTTCACTGAGCCTTGCACATGAACTGCAGGAAAGCTATGTACTACTTTGAAAGAAAAAAATCGAGAAGAGGAGACTAAGGAGAAAGGAAAAAGGAGAAAGATGAAGGTATGCAAACATTATTAATAGTAGATGTTCAAAACGATTTTATGGAAGGGGGGCCTCTGGCTACAAAAGGGGGAAGCGAAATAATCCCGATTATAAATGAGATCATAAAAGAATTTGATCATGTCGTGGCCACGCAAGACTGGCACCCGGCGAACCATGGAAGTTTCGCCACAAATCACGAAGGGAAAACCCCTGGAGATGTTATTCAACTCGCAGGTTTGGATCAGATATTATGGCCGCCTCACTGCGTGCAAGAAACTCCGGGAGCTAAATTCGTGAAGGGCCTGAATACGCATAAATTCGACAAAGTCTTCAAGAAAGGGATGGACCCCGAGATAGACAGTTACAGCGCCTTTTACGATAACGGTCACAAAAAATCCACCGGGCTGACCAATTATCTCCGGGAAAGAGACGTGTCCACTGTATCAGTGTGCGGTGTAGCAACTGAGGTCTGCGTAAAATTCACCGTTCTCGACGCGGTGTCTGAAGGTTTTGAAACGCGCCTTATTTCCAAAGCCTGCCGTGGAGTAGAAATGAATCCGGGAGACATAGAATCAGCCATAAATGCGATGAAAAAAGCCGGCGCGAAAATCATGTGAAGAACACAAAAACTTGTATGAGAACCGGATTGGGTCGAAATCGTTTTCACCCGCCAGGGAAAACGTCGAAATAGGATCTGCATCAAAAAATCAAAGATAAATACATGCAAGGACTATTTGCCCTCAAATTGAATATTGATTGAGAGATACTCAAACAATTGTTTGCAGTTTTAAAGGGTTCCCAAAAAGCAAGTTTGGAAAAACCTGACTTGACCTGAAACTCTCTTTTATTTATCGTAGACATGCTGATGAGCTGCTCCTAGTTTTCACCGTAGAGTTGAATCGGCATCATACGGGACGTCTCATTTTTCATCAGAAGAATAAAGACCAAAGACTCGAAAAAGCCTATGCATCGAGAAGGATGCCGGGTAAATTATTAGATAATAATCTCGGATTTTTTGTAAACACAATCACCTATTATAGAGCACCTATTATAGAGAAAAAAAGTAAACGTATCGTCAAACAAAGAGGAGGTCTCCGTGGGAGAAAGAACTATAGTCGTTGTATCGAAAGCCGCTAAAAAAGGTGCTAAATACCATCTTCCTCGCTGTCCGGCCGGCACACGAATAAAAGACCGGAAGCGAACAACAGTCGGCCGGGCAAAAAAAGATGGTTTCCTTGCGTGCTTGCAATGCAACCCGAGATAGTCCCGCGAAAAAGACTCGAAAGAATCTCTTTTAAGAGCAAGGTCACGGCTATTCGGGCCAAATCCCCACAGATTCGTCCGAGCGGGTTAATAAATTGAAAAAGGATATATCCGATGGGACAAAGCATCAAAGCAGCTGCTGAAAAATGTGCTAATCTGATTCGAAATGCTGAAAGAATCGTCCTCTTTTCAGGCGCAGGTATGTCTACCAGCGCAGGCATCCCGGATTTTAGAGGTCCTCAAGGATTATACAGCAGAGCAGACATAGAAAACCCGGAGTTGATCTTCGACATAAATTACTTTCGCCGAGATGCTTCCCTTTTCTATCGTTTTCACAAGGAGTTTCTGACGGCTTTAAAAGATATCCAACCCACTTTCGCTCATCGGTTCTTTTCTAAACTC
>JAABSF010000540.1 GCA_011390535.1 Deltaproteobacteria bacterium
CTGGATAAAACGAGAAGGATGGAAAAAACCAAAACCCTTTGGTATTCGCAGAGCAAGAATCAGAATCCCTAGTGTCAGCCATAAGAATCTGGGCGAAAACATCGGCTACCTAAAAATAAAGAAGTTCCAGTCAACTACGCGTTCAGAGCTTCAAGCTGCATTCAGACAACTTAAAAGCTCAAACAAATCCAAGCTGAAAGGGCTCGTGCTGGATCTCAGGAATAACCACGGAGGTCTCTTGGATCAAGCCGTACACGTAGCCGATGCTTTTACACATTCAGGAACAATTGTATCCACGATGGGGTTTGGTGGGGGACAAAGAAGAGATCTGAGGGCACGGAAACAAACCACAATGGCACCGGAGGTACCCATGGTTGTTTTGGTCAATGGTGAGTCTGCCAGTGCCTCAGAAATTGTAGCCGCCGCACTCAAACAACTCAACCGAGCCGTAGTGATTGGAGATAACACTTTTGGCAAAGGTTCGGTTCAAGTGATCTTTAAAACCCCCGGAAAAACCGGGCTCAAATTGACTGTAAGTCAATGGTTCGCTCCCGGCAATTTCTCTATTCAACAGGTGGGGCTTACACCTGATATCCGCACGGTTCCCGTGCAAATAAGAAAAAACAAGCCATCCATCTATTTCACTGCAAAAAGGCGAAGACGTGGTGAACGAGATTATAAAGCCGCCCTAAAACAAGGGTTAGGATCAACCGCTCTGAAAACAAAACCCTATGCCACTATCCACTATTTAAAAAAGCCCACCCCATCACATGCAAAAGGGTTTCATTGTCGTTTCTGCGGACAAACTGAAGACTATGAGCCGCCCCCAAATCCAGACATTTTTGTTAAAGACGGCCAATTGGAATTCGCAAAGAGGTTTCTCTCATCATCAGGCACTTCCCGAAGGCTACAAACCCTTGCAAACGCTCGCTCTTTTTTCGCCTTGGAGCGAAAAAAGCAAGAAAATGAAATCACAGAAAAATTCAAGACTATGGGCATCGACTGGTCGGCAGGGGAAAAAACACCGGACAGTGCCAATTTAAAAGCAAAAATTTACATTGGAAAAAAAGGGCGACTCAGAGCTGGAGAGAAACTGAAAATTCGTGTTCAAGTAACAAACACCGGTAACGGATCCGCTCACCGTGTACGCGCAGAAACTTTTTCTACAAACAACAGGCTGGAAAATCTTGAGTTCTTTCTCGGTCACATTCCTCCCGGCCAAAGTAAGGCCGCTGATGTAGAAATAAGATTCCCAAAGGGGTATCCGGCTCAAACAGACCTAATTAAATTCAAGTTTTTTGAACAATTCAACCATGGCTTAGATCCCGTTGAGAAAAAAGTAGAGTTTCTTCCACTGAAAAGCCCTAAGTTTGCCTACTCATATAAGCTCACAGAAGGAAGAAAATCCGACGAAGACGGCCTATTTGAAAAAGGAGAATCCCTTGAACTGACCTTAACATTAAAAAATACTGGAGCCGGACCTACACAAGAAGCATATGCCGAGTTAAGCAATCTTTCCGGTGATGCTTTATTCGTTCAAAAAGGACGCTTCAAAATTAACCGTTTACGTCCCGGCCAAAGCAAAACTTATCGTTTCACTTTCGACCTACGGGAGATTCCTAAATTAGATGGTGTGGCCCAAATCCGGCTAAAGGTCCAAGATTGTGTAATGGGTACCAATATCGGCGAAAGAATTGTATTCAAGATATGGCCGAAAGGTAAGAAAACCCAAACCGGTTCAGGGGTAGCAAGGCCCAAAGCCCCGATTTTGGAAGGGGGAAAAGATATTTTGTTGCGTCTATGCCCAGATCAGAAGTGTTCTCCTTTAGCTAAGGCAACCAAAAATGATTCATACAAAGTTAAAAGAAAAGTTAACGGCTGGCTAATGACAGAAATTGATGGGCGAAAAGCTTTCATGAAGTCTACGGATGTAATAAGTATCAAACCGAGATCTGCTAAGCCTAGTTCCAGTTTTGTCCCCCTCTGGAATGTTGTCCCCCCCGAGGTCAAAATTGCATCTGTGAAACAAGTAGTAGACACAGATTCCATTCAAATCAAAGCTCAAGCGTCTCATAGACAAGGAATTGCTGATGTTTTTGTTAGTGTCTCTAACATCGAAAAAGATATTTTTTCAAAAAAAGTATTCTACAAATCATCGGATACAAAAAAAATAACACAAACGCTCAACTTTTCAGCTGACATTCCCCTTTGGGAAGGAAAAAATTTGGTGGAAATAGTTGCACGGGTGAACGAACGCGTAACAAAATCAAAAGTAATTGTAATTCTCAAAACCCCTGTAGATCTAGAAAAAACAAAAGATTCCCAATAATCTTCGTGATTTTTATGTGTCTTTGTTATCATCGGCTTATTAAAAAAGCAGACTAAGGATTCTCCATCCTATGACGACACAGTTTCCAATTCGTTTCGGCAAATATCTTCTGCTGGAGAAAATCTCTACAGGGGGTATGGCAGAAGTCTTTCGCGCCAAATCATTCGGTGTCGCCGGCTTTGAAAAAAGTTTTGCCTTGAAGCGCATCCTTCCCCATATTTCGGAAGATCCTGAATTCGTTGCAATGTTCATTGATGAAGCAAAAATAGCAGCAAGGCTTCACCACGCAAATATTTGTCAAATAGTGGAATTTGGTCGCGTTGGAGATTCCTATTTTCAAGCCATGGAGTATATTCCGGGCGCTGATGTAAGAAGAATACGCCGAGCTTTACAGTCCAGAAAACAGACCGTACCTCCTGAGATCGCTTTGTATATAGTAGAAAAAGTTTGCGATGGTCTGGACTATGCTCACAGAAAAAAAGATGTTCAGGGACAGTCGCTGGGCATAGTGCATCGAGATGTAAGCCCTCAGAACATTTTAGTCTCATTTGAAGGCGG
>JAABSF010000541.1 GCA_011390535.1 Deltaproteobacteria bacterium
CGGCCTTTTCAACTGCGATAGTCAAGTTCTGCATGTTTTCATGTTTTCACTTTACACACATCACAAACATAATACGAGAAAATGGTGATAGCAAATGGTGAGCAAATGGTGAGCAAATGGTACTAAAGTTCAGCAATTAAGCTTTTATTCCAGCAGGGGTCCTTTGCGATCATTGCTACGACTTTTGGTACGGTCTGAATGAGGGACCAAGGAGCCTGTTGCAAGACTCCTCTTGTGAAAGAATGGAGAACAAACGATTGACCACAGAAAGGTGGGCGGATAGCATCGGCTCCATGGTTTTACTGAAAGGTTCTACAACGACATGACGCTATTGATTTTTTACATTCTCTTGGCCTTGGGGGTCTCTTTCCTCTGCTCCATCCTTGAGGCGTCTCTGCTCAGCGTCACACCTTCTTATATCGCTTCGCTTGAGCGTGCAGGCAAAAGGTCGGGTAGCAAGCTTCGGCAATTAAAGAGCGAGATTGATCGACCGCTGGCAGCGATCTTAAGCCTCAACACCATGGCTCATACCATCGGAGCCGCCGGTGCAGGCGCTCAAGCTGCCAAAGTTTACGGCAGCGCCTACATCGGTGTGGCTTCGGTGGTGCTGACTTTACTCATCTTAGTGCTCTCAGAGATAATACCCAAAACCTTGGGGGCTGCCTATTGGCGCACGCTGACACCACTTGTTGCATGGATCTTGTCGCCGCTCATTTGGGCGATGTATCCTCTGGTCAAGCTCTCAGAAGGCTTAGCCTGGCTGCTGGCCCGCAAAAAGGAAGGAATCTCGGTGAGCCGCGACGAGGTGGCGGCGATGGCCGAGCTTGGGGCGGCTCAAGGGGTACTCGCAGAAGGCGAATCCAAAATTTTGCTTAACCTCTTTAGAGCGGGCTCCTTGCATATCGAGGACATAATGACGCCTCGCACTGTCGTATATTGCCTCGATGAATCCAAGAGAGTCGGAGATGTCATCGCGGAACAAGAAAAAAACCCGTTTTCCCGAGTCCCTGTCTACCATGGAAATATTGATAACGCGACCGGCTATGTCCTTAAATCCGACATATTGCTCTACGGGGCAAGAGACGAGATGGATGTTGAGTTGAAAGAGCTGCGGCGCCCCATCCACACTGTCCCTGAATCCATGACCATCCCTCGATTGTTCGAGGTGTTATTGGAAAAGGGGGTAATTATCGTCGCGGCTGTCGATGAATACGGCGGATTCACCGGGGTCGTTACGATGGAAGATGTGGTGGAAACCCTCCTTGGCATGGAGATCGTGGATGAAGGAGACACTGTAGAGGACATGAGGGAGCTGGCTAAAAAAAGGTGGCAAACTCGTGCAGCCAATCTCAGCTCATGGTTGCCCAATGTAACCAAAAAATTCATCTCCCAAGAACCTTCCGACAAAACGGAAAACCCGGAATCAGAATCACCGGAATCAGAATCACCGGAATCAGAATCACCGGAATCAGAACCACCCGACACATCCGGAAAAACGGTGACACCCCAAGATTAGGAGACTACTCTTCGGCGGGGTAGCCTATCTCCTCCAGCTCTGCGGCTATCCGCTCCCAAGTGGCGGGGGCGCTCCATTGGATCTCTACTTTCTTCGATCCCGCGTCGGCGCTCACTGAGGAGACACCATCCAAAGCGGCGATCTCTCTTTCAATAGTGGCCACACAATGGCCGCAGCTTATGTTTGGAGCTATGACAGTTTTTTTATCCATGATGTTCTCCTATGATGCTCATCTATGATGCTATCCAAGGCTACCAATTCATTACAAAAATGACTGGTTTTATCTTCTATCCTCTGTTCTCAAAACCTAAACATGTAACAGCCAAAGACAACTTATGATTCGGGTAATGGAAGTCTCACTCTCTCCATTCGAAGCGCTGACTTGCATCCATGAAGAAATCGTGAATAAACTACACGGAAACTTTTATCTCGATTTTTGATATCAGGAATATTGGAAGAATATTGGAACACTGTGTCGGCGACAGAGTTTTTTACCCTTTGATTGTCGCTTGATCGACACACCTCTTGATCAAAACATATCGCTTGATCAGCATGTCGCTTGACTGACTTATCGGGAAAAACAAAACCAGGGAATCCAAAAAATGAAAGACAAACCATCAAAACCATTTCAAAAACTCATTGAAAAAGATCTCTCGCGGAGGGGCTTTTTGGCTCACACTGCGGGCTTTGCCGCGGGTACGGCGCTTTTTTATGCAGGTTGTCGTACAACAGGCAAATCAACAATCACTGCTCCAGGCGGAAAGGATCCTGCAGATAAAATGAGCTCTTCAGATAATATCGGCGGTTGGCCCTTAGACAAATTCGGTGTCTCACGAGAATCCGCAGAAAAGGTCATGGCGCGTGCGATGTCTCGAGGAGGGACGTTCGCCGATCTCTACTTTCAGAGAAAGTCCTTTGTGAGCTTGGGTGTTGAAGACAGTTCGGTGAACAAGGCGTCGAGTGGAGTAGACATGGGTGTAGGAGTGCGGGTGGTTCAGGGAAATGAGACCGGCTACGCTTTCAGCGAGAGCCTTGATGAGAGTTCCATGCTCAAGGCAGCAGAGGTGGCGGCGGCGATCGCGTCGTCCGGCCTCAAAAAGCGCCGGATGACCTTTAACGTGGCACCGGTGGGTGACTTTTACCCAACGGGAAACCTATGGGAAACGGTGGGCGCCGAACAAAAGGTGAGCATGCTCTCAAACCTGGATAAAAGGGTCAGGTCGAAAGATCCTCGCATCAAGCAGGCCCTGCTCAATTATTACGATGTCGACAACTGCATCGTAGTGATTGACTCGGACGGCAAGGTGGTGGAAGACCGCCAACCCATGGCGGTGTTATCGGTGGGGTGCATCGGAGAGCATAAAG
>JAABSF010000542.1 GCA_011390535.1 Deltaproteobacteria bacterium
TGTGACCTGGACAGAAACCTGGTACTGGAAAATAGTGAAGGCGGCATTTTAATCGGGATGAGTGATTTTTGGATGACGAACAACGTCATTGCAAAAAACGGCACCAATCAGGGCAATATCGGCGGCGTTCAAGTTGAAACAAGCTCCACGGAAACAGGACACTTCGTGAATAACACTGTAGCTGATAACAGTGTAGGGCAAGCCGCCGGTGCGGGGGGCGTTAATTGTACCGGTAGCTCGTTCGGGATACTAAACAGCATTTTGTGGGAAAACAGATTTGACCAAGTCAGCGCCGCCTGCACGGTCACATATACCAACATCTCACAAGCCGGTTTCGCAGGGAGCAACGGAAACATAAATGAAGATCCCATGTTCACTTCTCCGGATACAAACGATTACCATATAGATCCGGCTACATCACCCTGCATTGATGCCGCCGACCCAGCCGGGGTACCTCCGGCCCCTGAACATGACATTGACGGAGACGCCAGGCCCATGGGTGACGGTGTAGACATGGGTGCGGATGAGGCCGGCTGACCAAAAAACCGGAACGGTGTGCAGATAAACTTCAGTAACGATGGGTCAGGTGTTCGTTTGTCGGCCTATATGGGATGACGGGATCGCCGACAGGTTGCTAACAAGGGAAGATTCAAGACAAAAAGTAACCCACTACATAACGACCGCCCGCAAACACCACAATGAAAGTCAACAACAATTTGATCAGCTTGGCCCGCACGTATTTCTGAAGACGGGCCCCGGAATACATACCTATCATCCCTCCCACCCCCAGCAGCGCTCCCAAAAGCCAGTCCGGAGCCACCGTAGTGTTAGCCTGATAAAAGGAAACCACTTGAAACATGATGGTTGCCGTCAACGATGTCAAAAACGTACCCATCAGACAAGCTCCGGCGATTGTGTAGACGGGCAAATGAAACACCGCCACGAAAAACGGTGCGATTATTGATCCTCCACCGATGCCGTATATGCCTCCAATGATTCCCACAATCGCGCTCAAGGAAAAAATGCCTAGAGTGGGCGCGCTGATCTTTTCACCGCAAAAAGTGTAATCAACACTTCTGAGCCCGAAATGCTCCACTACAACTTTATGCAATGTCTCTGCATCAGATGCCTCATCTGCGCAACCACTGCGCTTACTCTCTCTTTGCTTTGCCATCAGTTCTTGAAAGCGTTTCTCTGATGACCCCTTTCCGCGCTTGAGAGCATCTCTTTTAACCAACGAACGAACCATTAAATAACCGATCGACAATAGCACCACCCCGGCAAACAACTTAAAGTAAACAGGGTTATGTAAATACTTCACCCTCAAAACAACGCCCAACAAGACGCCGGGGATGGTCCCGGCTATCACGACCCAAGTCAAGGGCCAGACCATACGCCCTTCTTTTATGTACCTGTAAACCCCCATGGGAATGGCCACTAAATTATATATATGATTTGTGGGGGTAACCGCCGGTGACACAAACCCCAACACGCTCATCTGAAACGGCAGCACCAGGTTTGCTCCGGCTACACCGCCCATGGAACAGAACAGAGCGATTGTAAAACCCGCCAAAAGAGGCAACCATGGAGCGACTTCAATGCCGGCCACCGGGAAGAGCATAATATTAACTCCTTTCAAATCACACCTGATGTTAATTCTTCCAAACTTATAAAACAGAAGATGCGGAATTATTCTACTATGATATAAAGCTCCGATACAAACTTGACGCGATTAACAAGCCTATACATGACCATAAAAGCGGAGCAAAAGATGCCAAAAACATATTCGACAAGCAATGATCACGACGCATCACCAAAAAAAGTTTTGGAAACCCTCACGGATCCTGAATTCCTGATAGAACGGGAGAAAGCCCAAGGGGCCATAGACGCAGAAGTCCAAGAGGTTAAAAGATCGGAAAAAGAGCTGGTGCTCCGACTTGACGCCACCGAGTACGGGCGCACGATGACAGGAGCCCTCGACAAGAGCAAACAAGAGAAAAGCAGCACTCTCTATAACTGGAACTTGGAAACCATGAATGGAGACTGGACCTACGAAGGTACCCACGGAAAGCGGATCCAAATCTCAGGTAGTTTTAAAGTATCTCCTAAAGAAGGAGGAGGCGCCAGGGTTGCCTCCCATTTTCACGTAAAAGTGGACATCCCACTTCTAGGTGGAAAAATTGAAAAAATGGTAATAAAAGAAATTGAAAAAAGCACCCCCATTTCCGCCAAGGTTTTGAGACGTTTTCTCTCCGTTTAGAGTACCTGCGCTTGGGGCTGCAACGTAACACACGTCCGATCCGAAGGGAGGCCATGGGAAACCGACGGTGGTAAAGTCGCACGGCGCCCCGTTCCATCCTCCGCCGGCAGGTTTGCAGTAGGGATAGAATAGCCACAGGCCGCAGATTCTTTTAGCCTTCCTTATTTCTTAGCAAGCTGACGAAAAGAGTTTCGGGATAAGTGTTTTCCAGCAGCCGGGTTTTACCCGTTTGACGTGGTCCCCAAAGGAAAAAGCTTCTTCTTGGTTTTGGGGGAAGTTTTAGTGCTCTTTCATACATATCAAATATGTACTTTGATTTAGCTGGAAATATCAAAGATTAACCTTAGATATATTCTGCAGGGATGATTCTTCTTACTAAGGGCTGACTCAAAAATAACCTCTGGATTCGGGGGGCGGACCATGGGAGTCGAGAGAGACTTG
The DNA here is from genome assembly GCA_011390535.1 of Deltaproteobacteria bacterium. Lineage (GTDB taxonomy): Bacteria > Myxococcota_A > Polyangia > HGW-17 > SLPX01 > SLPX01. The sequence goes on from JAABSF010000542.1 coordinate 2,702, forward strand.
ACAAGGGGATACTGTAGGTAAATAGTCTATCAAAAAAACGGAGAAAGCCGTGACATGTAAAGGTAACAGCGTTTTTAAAAGACAAGCAAGAGTATTAAAAGCATTGGCGAACGAATCTCGCCTGATGATAATTGATCGGTTATCCCGGGGGGAGTGCTCTGTAGGCGAACTGAC
>JAABSF010000543.1 GCA_011390535.1 Deltaproteobacteria bacterium
CCCTACACAAGCTCTCTACGTCCTGGATAAAATTATTCGCTACGAGGCAGCATCTTCTGCGGGAAACTGGCGTCATCGCATATTGCTCTTCGCCTCTGAGGGCGACTTTGGACAGCTTGTAGACGCTCTGCTGGAAAAAGTCGGTTTTCAAATTGTGAAACATGTCCCCGACAATTGGAAAATAGATTTCATTCACGCACGAAAACACTCGCCATACGCTCTGCCGCCTAAAAAATACAATGATTTTTTGACCCAAGAGCTAAATTCAGGAGCCCTGCTCTCGATTTACCTCGGACACGGTTATCCCGAAGCGCTAGAAAAAGCCCGTTGGTCTTCAACGGATACGGGCCCTATTCTGGATCTAGACACAATTCATAAGATTAACTGCGGCCCCAAGTGCCCTGTGATGATCTTGGTTGCATGTCACACAGGCCGTCCCTTGGGAGGTGACGGCTTGGCCGAACGCCTCGTACTGCTCCCAACAGGCCCACCAGTTGTTATAGGATCTACGGAAGTCTCACACCCTTATCCCAATGCGCTTATCGTCTCTGCTTTAAACAAGGAGTTCCTGTGGCTTCAAACTCAAACCATTGGTGAGCTGTTCAGAAACAGTCTCCAGGTTCTGAGAGCACCGCCAAACCCCGGAACCGCAGAAATTGAGGATCTGGCCGGTTTAGTCTGGGACGAAAAAAAACGCACGGAGATGAAAGAGGAACATCTCCACCTCTACTCTCTCTATGGAGATCCTGCTTTTCGCATATCATATGGCAAGGGGCAAATAGCCCTTCACGTGGAAAAACAAATCTATGCGCCGGGTGAAAACGTGGCGGTCTGCGGACAAATCTTGGGCCCTGTATCCGGCCACCTGAGAATAACTCTCGAAACATCACGGGAAAAAATGGCCCACAAACTGGAGCAATGGACCGACAAATCACCTGAACGGGATTTCATAATCGAAAACAACTGGAAAAAAGCAAACGATAAAACACTAAAGACAATATTTTTACCATATGAAAAAGGTTTTCGATCATTCTTTATAAAGCTTCCCCATAACATCCCTCCCGGCTCGTATGTTATTCGAGCCGAAACAGTTGCCGGCCATGTAGACGCATCAGGAAGCATCCGAATAAAAATAAAATAAACTTCATATCACCGGAATTATTCAGGAAAAGAATTAATGCTATATTGCGCAGAGTCTTATTGGTAAGATACTTAGTGATGGTAAAAGACTTAGTGATGGTAAGAGACTTAGTGATGGTAAGAGACTTAGTGATGGTAAGAGACTTAGTGGCTGACATCTTTTAACCCTGATAAACGCGATTGACATACTCGTTTATCAGGGTTAAATGTATAACATGAACCCTGATTTAGAATCCATTTTGTTTCAGGACAACCCCTGGCTTCTCAATAAGGAGCCTAGTAAGGAGCCTCTCTCGCTGTGGTTGGAGAGCCATCTTCCAGACCCTTACATCCCTCGCGGGGTTGGAGCATCTATGGAGCACCGCTGGGGACGGACCTCCCGAGCTCATCTGGTGATTGGCCCCCGCCAAGCAGGTAAATCAACGGTGTTGTGGGCACACTTGGCGAAGCGGAGTGAACCTGTAGTCTTTATTGACTGTGAACAGCAATTGGTTCGTCAGTGGTGTTCATCCGCCCCACTGTTTTTAAGGGATCTTGAAAAGCTGGTCGATTCTTCGGTGGCTTTGTTCTTTGACGAGATTCAACACCTCGAAGAAGGGGGGCTTTTTATCAAAGGTTTGGTGGATAGACGTCAAAGCGCACCTGTGTTTGTAACAGGAAGTTCGTCGTTTCATCTCGGGGCACGCACCAGAGAGTCCCTCGCCGGCCGGGTGACGCGAAGCAGGTTACTTCCCTTCTCACTCAGCGAGGTCACGTCTCAAGACACTGGGGCACCTTTGATAAAATCGCGAAAGAAGAAAGAGGCTTTCGAACGACATGTAACTGTTGGGGGGTATCCCAATGCTTGGTTGAGCGAAGCCCCGGAACCAATTCTTAGAGAGTTGGTGGAGGCTTTCGTTTTGAGAGACGCCAGTGATCTGTTCAAGATCGCTCGTCCCGAAACATTCAGAAAGTTACTCTCACTGTTGGCGAGACAAGTGGGGAGTCTTGTGAACCTCTCTGAATGGGCATCTATACTAGGGGTGAGCAGAGACACCGTCCGATCTTATCTTTCCATACTTGAGGAGAGCCACCTTGTGGGTACTCTGCAACCCTTTGTAGGGGGACGCCGGTCGGAGATTACAAGCCGACCGAAGGTTTATTTAATGGACAATGGGTTGCGAAGCCTACTCACGAGGGACTTTCGGCCTTTAACCCAACGTGTTGACAAAGGCCCATGTTTGGAAAACTGGGTCTATACAGAGCTTGCCAAGTCTTTCCGATACACCGTTCCCATTAATTACTGGCGAAGCACTTCAGGGGCTGAGGTGGACTTTGTGGTGGTGTTAGGAGAAGAAATCCTGGCCGTTGAGGTGAAAGCTTCCAGCATACGCCACCCTCGCCTTCCACGGTCCACACGGAGCTTTATAGAGGCTTATCGACCCGTAAAAGTGCTTATGGTTAACCTCTTCTTGGATCAAACAGAAGTCCTCGACAAAACAGAGGTGAAGTGGCTTCTTCCTTGGGAGCTGAGTAACGAAATCACAAAAATGATTAATGATTAAGGCAGGAGATTAAAGTTCCGAACACTTCAATACACCCTTCAATACACCCTGAACGTCACCCTTCACCTTCACCTTCAGCATCATCTCACCGGAACCAGCGCCTTGCTTCCAAAAAGACAAACATATTCCGGATATACACCACTACATATTGCATGCGCAGTGCACTCTTCACTAAAGGGACATTCTCGTCT
>JAABSF010000005.1 GCA_011390535.1 Deltaproteobacteria bacterium
CCTGCCTGCTTATGTCAGCGCCTATCCAGCCATTGTCACGGCTGTTTTGACTGAGTTGACCAAATCTACAGGGATCGATGTGCCATCGGTGCTGGCCGGGGGATCGGGGTCGAACAAACCCTCTCCCGGTGGCACGACAGGATCTCCAGGTAGAGGTATTGGTTCAGGCTTGGGTTTGAAGAGCTGATTTTAGAAGGCAAGGATACAGGAGGTTTGAAATGGGAAATCTTTTCACAGTTATAATACCAGTTGCCGTTGTGGCGGTGGTTTTGATTTTGCTGGCAATTAAGAAAATGGTCTATATCTGCCCTCCAAATGAGGCGCTGATTTTTTCGGGTAAGCATAGAATAGTGCGGTATAGGAGAAAGGTGGGCGATCAGTTTATAGAAGAAGACAGAAAGTTGGGGTATCGGATAATAAAAGGAGGAAGAGGTTTTCGGATTCCCCTTTTGGAGAGAGTGGATCGGATGGACCTCACCAACATGATCATTGAGGTGTCGATTGGGGGCGCCTATACGAAAGGTGGAATTCCTCTCAGTATTCAGGGTGTGGCCAACGTTAAGATTGCGGGTGAAGAGCCTACAATCAATAACGCCATAGAAAGATTTCTAGGTAAATCAAGAGAAGAAGAGATCAGAATTATCAAAGAGACGCTTGAGGGAAATTTAAGAGGTGTTCTGGCTACCTTGACCCCTGAGGAAGTGAACGAGAAAAAAGAAGCGTTCGCAGAGAATTTGCAAGCAGAAGCAATTAGCGATCTTCAGCAGTTAGGGGTGATTGTAGACACAGTAAAGATACAAAATGTATTTGACGATGTGAATTATCTTAACTCTATTGGACGAATCCGATCTGCAGAGATCAGGAGAACCGCCAGGGTGGCGGAGGCTCAAAACAAATCTTTGGCCGCTGTTAGAGAAGCCGAAAACAGGAAAGAGACTGTTTTGAGGCAGATAGAGGTTCAGATGAAAACGGCCAAGGCGGAGGCCGAAAAAAGAATTCGGGACGCTATAACCCGCAGGGATGCAGTGGTTGCCGAAGAAAAGGCTGTGGTGCATGCAGCGTTGGCAAAGGCGCAAGCGGAAATAGAAATGCAAGTAGCGCGTTTGGAGCAGACCAAACGAAGGCTCGAAGCTGATGTAATGCAACCGGCGAGAGCAGAAGCTAACGCAGATATGGCGAAAGCCAAGGGGCTTGTGGCAAAAGTGATCGAGGAAGGAAGAGCAAAAGCTGAAGCTTTCCGCAGCATTGCAGACAGTTGGAAAAAGGCCGGCGTTGCCGCCCGTGATATGCTACTGCTCCAGAAGTTGGATGAGTTGATGCCTCAGGTTCTGAGGGTTGTAGACGATTTGCAAGTAAATAACCTGACGATTCTTCCGTCCAAGGGGGGGTCTTTTGCATCTACCGCCACATCACTGAATGAGCAACTCAAGGCTTCTTTGGGAGTGGATTTGGCCAAAGGGGCCAAAAGGTGGACCGAAGGAAAAGGGCCGGCTTCAAGCTGAGCTCTTCTTAGAAGAAAGCGGAGGTCTTTTTAGGAGGACTAAGCTTAATAGGCTCATGGCTGCCGAACAGAAAGCAGCCAGAAGCCAACCTCTTCCCCATGTCGAATGAGGGGTCTTGTTTTTTATTTGATCCCAAACGGCTTCATCCGAGATCAGCGCATAATGTTGCCCCTCAATTGTCGGCCCGAGCTGTCTTATAAGAAGAAGGAAAAAGCCTGTCAGAAGTAGGGCGGTCAAAGATAATAAAATGGGAACATAGCGGGGTGCGGGTTTTTTTGTAAGATAAGAGAGCCCTGCCAAGACAGCAATGAAACCAATTGCGCTGTATGTTAGTGCAAAGTTGCCACTCATTTTGAGCCCAGTAAACTCTTCCGTAATAGCTTTAGTTACTACTAGGCGAAAAGGATACCATGGAGATAGAGCAAGGAATACTCCGAGAATTCCATATATCAACGCTATAGGCTTAACCCATTTTCTGAGACTGCCTGCTTTTTTCGTGTTTTTGTTTTGTTTGTTCATTTTCGGGAGTATGAATGCAAAATTTTTTTTTATCAAGATGACGGTTTAAGGTTCGATATGCTTTGTGAGAGTATTTTTACCACTTGATTTAGTCGAAAAGCTTTTGGTAAAAAAAGGAGTTCCCTGAGTTTTGCCGGGAAAGGAACCTACAGCCAAGACAAAAAAAGCTGATTTTGGGGTAACTTTCAGTTTTCCTTGACAAATTTTTTTCTTTGACGCTTATTCGGTCTGCAGTTAATATAGGATAAAACACATATGTTGAAAAATTGTTGTTTTAATGTTAGGAAGTATGGATGGTAGGTGCTTAGGAACTTTGTTAAGAAAGGGGTTAAAAATGAAGACATTCACAAAGATTTTGCTGGTTCTCACTCTGGTATTCGCCTGTGCCGCCACTGGCTATGTGGCTTGTGGCGATGACGATGGTGGAGGGGGAAACAATTCTACCGAACAATGGTAGCAGGTAAATAAGAATCTTCGTCCCAACCATCGCTTACTTGCGATGGTTGGGTTTTTTTTGGGTTCTATGTTTTTTGTTTTGAGGATGATTGACGGGTTTTTAGATCTTCCGGAGATAATCGTGAAGAGGACATTTCGATTTTTCTGACGCGATAAAGACAATCTTCAAGCAGTTTTCTGTTTGTTGCCAAGTTAGCGGAGAGAAGCCCGATTACAAAAATGTTGAAACCAATAATCAACAGTATGGCTGCCAATATGAGAGATTGAATCATCCCTGCCCCAGAGCCGGTTATGTAGCGATAAAGAAAACGCACACCAATCACAGTGCCTGCGGTCATGCAAAATGCACTTAAGACCGAAAAAAACTTCAAGGGCTCAAAGAGCATAAATAACCTTAACAGCGTCGCTGCAGAACGCCATATATAACCAAACATGGACTTAAACAACCTTGAAGGGCGGCGGGTGTAGTTGGGTTCGATAGGGACGGAGGCAATTTTTAGGTTCAGGTTGCCCGCTTGAACTATTGTTTCCAAAGTGTATGTGTATCCGGAGAGTACGTTCAACTGTAAAGCCGCCTCTCGGCTGAGAGCTCGAAAACCTGATGTAGCGTCCGGGACATTAGTCCCTGAAAAACGTCGCACGGTGGCGCTTCCAAACCCTTGAAGAAAACGCTTTAACGCAGAAAAATGCTTTACCTTTGTGATCTGCCGGTCACCGATGACCATCTCTGCTTCACCCGACAAGATGGGAGTGATGAGATCCGGGATAAACTTCCCTGGATACTGATTGTCGCCATCGGTATTGACTACAATATCTGCGCCAAGTTCGAGCGCTTTCTGTATGCCGGTACGAAAAGCGTTGGCGAGACCCTTTGTCTGTTTTATTCGTACGACATGATGGGCGCCATGATCTCCGGCGACCTCAGATGTGTTGTCCTTGGAGCCGTCGTCGATTACAAGAATCTCCAAAGAATCAATTCCATCAATCTCGCGGGGGATTTCTTTTAAGGTCTGAGGCAGTGTCTCAGCTTCATTAAGACATGGTATCTGAACTATTAGCTTCATTTTTCGCTATAACTTTCTTTGGCAAGCTTTAACTCACCGATATAAAACAAAATGTTTTCATATTGGCGGACAACTATCCTGAGGCATATGTCGTCGAACCATGGCAGCAGATCACTTTATACAGAGGATTGAAGCAGGATAAAAGTATGGATTTTCTTGATCAAGGACAAAGGACGAATGAAAATGTGTTTAGGATGTTTTGTTTTTGAACGCTGAAGTTGTTTTTAGGTGGGCCACAAGCATGTTAAAGTGGTAGAAATCAAAAAAAAACATAGAGCATCTAACTGTATCCTTAGAGGAAACATCTTGAAAAATATCCCTTTCGAGACAGGTAAAAGTGGCGCCGAAGAAGCCTTGGTAGATCTTGTTTTCGGTCTGGAGATCAAAGGCGGTAAAGCTTTTTTGTGTTTGGATTCCACCGAGGTTTCCCCATGGCTGAAAGTAGATCGTTTGGAAATGATACTCCCGGGGTTCTCCTTCCCTTTTAATTTTGGATCAGGGCTGGGTAGATTCAGGCAGCATCTTTGTAAATTAACGAAAATGAATTTTACCATTGATATGGCAAGGTTCGTTGAAGAGTTGAGCAAGAAAAGAGATCTTGAAAAGAAAGGAATAAACTTACGGGCGGTTGAGGGTGGCATATTGGCTTTTGGGGAGCTTTGTATAGGTCCATCAAAATTACCGTTTTCTATGCTTTTTTCTGTTACCTTGATGGGATCTAAGTTTTTGATTGCAGCTGAAGAATCCTATGTCTATGGAAACGGCTCTTTTCCCACATCCCTTGTCGTGGCGAGCTTATTAGGAGCGATTGGGGGGGGTGATGAAAGCAGTTTCGTTTCTTTTCGTCTTTTGAGTGCTGATGTTGTAGGGGGAGGGTTTTTGGATGCCTTGTTGTGGGAGTTATTGTTGCCCAGGGGCTGGAAGGTTCCTGAAACAGGAGACTTGTGTCAAACGAAGCTGGAATGGAAGGGTACGGATCTAAAAGTTTTTTTAGCTGATCATTCATTGTGTAGAGGACTGGGGGGCGGCAAGAATGGTGAACCGATTGTGGGTGTTGATAATGAGGAAAGGGCTTGCCGGGAGGAAGAAGAAGAGGATGATAGTTTAGATCAATCTGATAAAGGTGTGAATGCGGACCCCATGTTTTTGCGGAGACAACACTTTGTCGGTGAGCGGGCAATTTTGGATGGTCGTATCGAAGACGCCTTTGAGTACTATTGGAGTGCTCTAAAAACCAATTCTGAAGATAAGTTTGTTGTAGGGAGAGCTCTTGATCTTGGGCAGTGTTTTCCTTCCTATAGGGCGGAGGTTATCGCCTCTACTAATGAAAAAATTGCCCTTTGGCCAGAATGGGGTCCGGCATATTTGGTGATGGGCGCTATTCATTTGGCTCAAGGGGAGATATTGCAGGCTGTGGTTCGGTTTTCTCAGGTTATCTCGCGAATGGAAGAGAAGGGTAGGCATGAAGAGGCTTTTGTGGGCTCTCTGGCGTGTGGTAAGCTTCTCAGGGATACCGACCCTGAGCAGGCGATGGGGTGGTACTCTAGAGCCTTGCGCCATAACCCGGATGATTTGGAGGCCCAGTGGGATCTTGCGAACCTTTATCGTAAGTCCGAGAGATGGCATGAGTTGATTGCTTTGCTCAGAAATAAGGCCATGAAAGGGGATAAGGATGAGAGGGTGACAGCACATGTGGAGTTGGGGAGATGTCACATAGATTGTTTCTCGGATTATCTTAGGGCGAGAGCTGAGTTTGAGAAAGCCATTAGAATGGATGAGAAATTCATTCCTGCCTGGATGGGGCTGGCGGATGTTTATTTGTCCATCGGGGAGGCTAAGAAATCTTTAGCATCGCTGGAGAGAGTGGAATCTTTATTGTTGGAACAAGAAGATGTCACGGCTGTTTTTGTTTCGGTTCATGTCAAGAAGAGCATAGCTTTTACATTATTGGGAAAAAATCAGGAGGCCGAAGAGAGCATAGAAAAAGCGCTGAAAAAAGGACCCGATGACGATGAGGTGCAAAAAGCGGCCATAGAAGTGTTTCATGAAATGAAACGATGGGACGCTTTGCTGGAAGTATTAAGGCGAAGGGCTGAGAGGGACAATACGAACCCGCAGGAGAAACAAGCGCTCTTGACTCGTATGGCGGCGGTAGAAGTGTTTGAGAGAAAAGACATAGGTGCCGGAAAGCTTGTGTTGGATGAAGCTCTTGAGATAGGGCATAACTCTCTAGATACCCTAAAGTTGGCAGTTGAAGTCGCCGAACTGACTGGGAACACGGCCGATCAAATCTCTTATCTCTCCAACATGATTCAGCTGGAAAAAAATGAGAGAAAAAAAGCGGCGTTTATACTGCAAAGAGCCACCATCTTTTTAAACGAGCACAGAGATGTCGACTCGATAATAGATGATTTACACAAGGTGTCGGAATTAGGTGGAGACGTGGCGCTCTCCTCGCTCGATCTATTGGTGGAAATTTATCGAAAGAGAGTGGACAAGGAAAACCTTATAAAATGTCTAGGGTTGTGGATGGAGGGTATTAAGGGCAGAGAAAAAGAGAATGCAGGTTTTGTTTTGTATTCGGTTGAGTTGGCGGAGCTGCTCTTTGAAAGAGGAGAAGGCGAAGATAAGAAGAAGGCTTTGCGATATCTTATCGGAGCTGCAGATCTCAACCCCGGCACTGCAGAACCGCTCCGAAAAATGGCGCTTTTTTTAGAGGCTCTGGATGATCGGCAAGGGCTGGAGTCGGTTTTGCAACGGCTTGTTTCTTTGCTGCGGCGTAAGGAGAATTTGAGTGAGCTTGGAAAGACTCTCGCATGGCTTGGGAAGGTGCGGCTTTCCATGGGGAGACCTGAACAAGCTGGAGAAGCTCTTAGAGAGGCTTATAGGTTAGAGCCTGAAGACCCTGATATTATACGGTTGTTTGCAGAAGCCGAGTATAGAAGCGGGATTTTTGAACAAGCTGGAGACGCTTTTATGCGGCTTTGGGATCGCGGCATAGGTGAAAACTTAGAGCGTGCCGAGATAGCTTATAAGCTTGGAAAGATTTTCAGTGCAGAAGGAGATCTAGACAAAACCGCCGAGTTTTTTCGTGCAGCTTTGGACTATGGGTTCTCAGACAAAGAAAGAGCGAAAGAGTGCCGACAAGAAATCTGTGATGCTTTTGTAACGAGAGAACGGTGGGAAGAAGCGGCAAGAGCATACCAAAATATGGCCGATGACAGCAGGCTCCAGCTCTCGGCTGAAGAGAGAGCCTCTATTTTATATACGGCAGTGGAGCTTTTTCACAAGAGGTTGGATAGAAACGAAGAATCCATTGATTTGAGTTACAAAGTTTTAGAACTTCGTCCGGACCATCACGGAGCCCTCAATACGCTTGAATTTCTACATGGAAAACTCCAACAATATGAAAAGCAGGCAATTATTATCCAGAACAAGATTAAGCTCGCTTCTCTTCATAAGGCTGAAAAGACCGCTTTGTTTGGAAGGCTTGGAAAGCTTCAGTCAGAAGAGCTGGGCAATGTTGAATCTGCAAGGAGAAGCTTTGAAGAAGCGCTCTGTTTAGACAAAGATTTTTTTCCAGCGCTTCTGTTTTTAGCTCGCTATGACTGGGAAAAAGGTCATTGGGAGGGGGTTTGGAGGCGCTATGGTCGATTGTTAGAGCATGTAGAAGATCAAAAGTTAGCGGATTCGGTCGAAAAGAATAGATTGTCCGTAGAGATATACAGCCGGCGGTTACGAGCAGCTTTAGAAATGGGGTGGGAAGAAGAGCTGGAAGAAAATGCCAAGTGGGTTCTAAAAAACGACCCCGGCAACAAAGATGTGTTAAGTCTTTTAGATGAGCACTTTTTTAAGCGGGGAGAATGGGGTTCATTGGTTGGGATCTTGCGAAGAAGAGCTGAGCTTGCTGCCGGAGACCATGGTGTTTCAATAAGACTGCGGCTTGGGGAGATTTTGGCCAATAAGATGGGGGAAGGACAGCAAGCAGCCGAGGTCTACAGGGATGTTCTTCGAGAAGACCCTTTGAATCTGCCGGCGCTGAACAGTTTGTCCCGAATTCTTGGCGAGGAGAAGCGACCGAAAGAAAGATTGAAGGTGCTGGAGAGGCTGCTCTCTATTTTGGATAAAAACCCTGAAAAGGGTGAAAAGATAGGAAGAAAAAAAGGGGATCTCTTGAGAGAAATGGGGGACACGGCTTTTCATCTTCAAAAGAATGCTAAAGGAAAAAAGTGGTTACTTCGTTGTCTTGCCGAAGATCCAAAAGATCGGGAAGCTGCAGAAATGTTGGTTTCTTTTGAAAGAAAACAGGGGGACTTTGAAGATCTTGATGAAGCCTTGGATTTGTGGTCCCGCGCTTTGGATGATCCTTCTTTGTTAAGAGGTGCTCAACTGGAAAGGGTGAAGCTTTATTTAGAAAAAAACAAAGATCCACAAAGAGCCTTGAAAATTATTAATGACATGAACGATGAGGAGCCTTCCAAAGAAGAGATAGCGCTCAAGGGAGAAATACTAGAACGTTTGTGTGATTGGGAAGGATCTTTTTCTTGCTATAAAGAGCTTGCCGAAAGAGCTGAAGATACAAATAAGGAAGTATTTTGGAGACGAAAGCTTTTCGATTTGGCGTTAGCACGGATGGAAGATGATGAAACTGCAGAATTGCAGGGGATGAGAATCTTGGAACAAGAGCCTGAAGATGCAGATGTGGCGGGGGCTATGGCAGAAATTTATAAAAGGCAAAATGATGAAGCCATGTGGCGGCGAATGATGGAGCGCCGCATAAAAGCATTTGAAAAAGATGAAACTAAAGCAGCCGACAAAATAGATGTTTTAAAGCAGTTGGTTGCTTCTTGGAAAAATGATCCACAAGGAGACCTGCACAAGGCCGAAGAACTCTGTCTTCGTGTTTTAGATGATATTCCGAACGACATTGACACTTTAGAGCTTCTTTATGATGTGCGTCTTGAAAGTGGAGATGTGGAAAAATCGGTGGAGACACTGGAGAGGCTGATAAAAGAGATGGAAAAACAGAATCAGCCTGAACAGAGAAAGATCCTGGTCGAGAGGTATCTGGAGCTTGCGGGGCTGTTTGCGGATCTTGATAATATGTTGTCGGCCAGACAAAGCTGCAAAGGGGCACTTTCATTTGCGGAAGGAGATCTTCGCGATTCTGTTTTGGAGAAATGGCTTGAATTTGCTCAAAAAGATGAGCAATGGGAAGAGGTTATAAAAGCAGCCCAACAAATAGACGGGGCTAGACAGACCCCCCAAAATTTATGGGCTTTAAGTGTCGCATATGAATCCCTTAGTAGAGTTGATGATGCAATCGGTGTCCTGAAAATACTTCAAGAAAAAAAATATGATCATGAAGGTCTAAAGGACAGATTGAGAAATCTATATCTTCAATCAGGACGACATCATGAACTGGCAAAAGAGTATCAGCGTGATGCTGAACTGGCAGAAACAGATGAGGACAAGTTCCAACTTTTAATGGACGCTTCCACACATTTCGCTTCTACAGAAGGAGGCGGCTTTGAGGCCGTTGAGTGTTTGGTGAAGGCGTGGAGTGTCTTGCCTGGAGACCTTCGAGTAGCTGATGTGCTGAGTTCTGTTTTATCAAGACCGTCCGATAAGACAAAACTTATGGAACTGCTCGTTGATGCCGCGGAAAACAAAAAGGCGTCCAGCTCGGATCGATCCATGATTTTGTTGTATGGTGCGGAGCAACTCATAAATGACGACAGCGATGACAGAGATTATGAAGAGGCCGAGAGGTTTTTGTCTGAAGCTATAACACTAGATCCAGCTAATGCGGTTGCAAGAACAAAACAACGCGAACTTCTATATAAAAAAGAGAGGTGGGGATCTTTGTGTGAGGTTTTAATCGATTGGATTGATTATACGGAAGATAAGCGGGAGTTGGTGGAGTTGAGCATTGAATTAGCGGATGTTTATATAGATAAAACACAAGATTTTAATTCAGCTGTCTCTGTTTTGGAGAAGTTGCCTGAGGAGGGAAGGGACGGGACGTTTTTTGCCCGCCTGGCAGGTGCTTATGAGGCGGCAGGGCGGTTACAAGAAGCTGAGGCTGCGCTGCTGAAGAGGATAACGTATGAAGATGAAGCATGGCCGGTTTGTTTGAAGGCGGCGGATCTGTCGGCTCAAAGAGGAGATTATTTGGCAGAGAGGGGTTGGCTGAGAGACGCGCTGGGTTCTGGTGGGCCTCCTCTGGAGATAGCTGAGCGTTTGGTGTCTTTGGCAAGAGAAGAAGGAGATCGGGAGAGTCTCGCCGGGGCTTTGAAGGATTTGTTGGATATTGTCACCGAGCCGGATCGTAAAGCTTTGATTTTGAAGGAGTTAGCTCAAGTAATGAAAGCAATCGATCCGGAGAAAAGCCTACATCTTTATGGTGAAGTGTTGTTGCTTAGGCCCAATGACACGGCTTTGAAGAGTGAGTTTGCAGAGTTTGCCTTAGAGCAGCAAGAGTTGGAGTTGGCGCTGGATGAGCTCTCTTCATTGCATGAGAAGCTGCCATTGGAAGCTCGTAACGAGAGAGGCCATGTTTCTATTCGCATGGCCGTTGCCATGGGTGATGTTGGAGGTGACAAAGAGGCCTCGAGAGACCTGTTTCTAAGGGCGGCTGATGAATTCGAAGATCAAAGCGCTCGATTGGGGGCTTTGAGAAGAACACTTGAGTTGGCACAAGAGACCAACACTCCAGGCTTAGAAGAAGAAATTACGAGATTATTGATTGAGGAATCGGACGAAGAAAAAGAGGTGGTTGTTTTAAAGAGAAGATTGATGGAGTTGGTGTTGGGTCGAGATGGCTGGAGAGAGGTGTTGAGTATTTCAGAAGAGCTTAGGAAGATAAATCAACACACAAAGGAGACGCTGAAGCAAGAGGCGATAGCGCTGGAAACGCTTAGTGAATGGGGTAGAGCGGTGGATGTCTGGGTTGAGTGCTCTGAAATAGAAGGGATTGAGCCGGAGACTAAGGTTGAATTCCTGATGAGAGGAGTGTCACTTTTAAGAGACCGAATGGAAGATCCGGAGAAGGCTCTGTTTCTTTCAAAAAAAGCTCTGGAAATAAAACCTGATGACTTGAGTGTATATGAAAAAATTGATGCACTCTGTCAGCGTTATGAATTATGGGAAGACCTCATTTGGGTAAAAGAGCGTTCAATGAGAGGACGTGATTCAGCTTTTAAGACAAAAACGCTTCATGCTATGGCGGTCATAGCCGATAGACGGCTTAATGATTCTGACAGGGCTGCTACCTTGTTGGCCACAGCACATGGAATGAATCCGGAGTTCTACCCGGCAATGAGACCACTGGGGGAGTATCATTTTCGTTTGCGGGAGTGGGCGCCCGCTAAAGACTATTTTCTACAGGCACTTAAAGATCCGGAATTGAGTGACTCAGGGAGAGTGGAAGTTCTTGATCGTTTGTCCAGGATAGAACGAGCAGAAGGAAACTTTCAAAAGGAGCAACAATATATTTTAAAGGCGGCAAAAATTCATCCGTCTCGAGATGATTTGTGGGAAAGGGCGCAAGGTGTTTTGGAGCGGCGTGGAGATGATAAGGAGCTTTTTGAAGTATTGAAAACAAGAGCGGAAATGGCAAAAGGCTCAAAGAGAATAAAGCATCTCACAGCCGCCGCGGTCCTGGCGGATCAGCAACTCGGCATACCTGAAGAGGCAGTGAAGATCTATGAATCTATTGTAGAGATGAGTCCCGAGTCATTGAGTGCGAGAGGACGGCTACTTGAATTGCTGCGAGAGAGAGGCGATTGGGACCGTTTGAAGGATCGTTTGCGCTCTGAGTTGTTGTTGCTTCAAGGTGCAGGACGGGCGAAAATAGCTGAGGAGCTGGCATCTTTGTATGAAAGCTCTGATGATGTAGAAAAGGCTGAGCATTATTGGAGGATAGCTTACCGTGAAGAGCCGGGGGATCCTAAGCGTATTCGAGCGGTGGCTGACTGTCTGGCTAAACATCACAAATGGCAAGATCTGACCGACTTTTTGGAGATGGCCCTCGACACGGTGGCGCTGCCGGATAATGCCCTATCAGGGTTTATGGCGTTATTGGGGAGGACATATTTTGAAAAGCTAGGAGATGCTGATCGTGCTCTGGATGTTTTTGAAAGAGCTGGTATGAGGAATGCCCTTACAGCAAGGAGCGCCAAGACATTGGCTCAAATTTACAGAGTTCGTGAGCGTTATCATGATTTGGCAGAGCTTTTGGAATCGCAAAAAGAGATCGCAGAAAATGAAGTAGTTAGAGAAGAACTGTTGGAAGAGCTTGGCGATCTGTATTCCGGAGAGTTGAATAAACAACTGGAAGCAGCAGCTGTTTTCAAGGATCTTTTTGAAAAGGACACGATCAATTATTTTGACAAGGGGCTTGATGCGGTAAATTTGCTTGTAGAAGCGAACAAATATGAAGAGGCGGAAGAGATAGCTAGAAAAGTGGCAAAACATGCTCCAGGAGAGAGGAAAGCAGAAGCTGAGCTTTCTTGGGGATTGATTTTACTGGATTACTTGGGACAGGAAGAAAAAGCTTTGCAAATCCTATCAGCGGCTGTGGATAAACGCCCTGATCTTTCGATGGGGCATCTTGCAATAGGCAGAATACTGTTTACCTGGGGCGATCTGGATCGCGCGGCTTTTCATCTTGAGATTGTCGCAGATGGAGAAATAAATGATAAGGCTGTTAGAGCTGAAGCTCATCAGCTTGCTGGTTCAGCAGCAGAAGAATTGAACAGAATCGAAGAGGCAAAGCGGCATTACGAAGAAGCCTTGAAGCTA
Organism: Deltaproteobacteria bacterium; assembly: GCA_011390535.1. Classification (GTDB taxonomy): domain Bacteria; phylum Myxococcota_A; class Polyangia; order HGW-17; family SLPX01; genus SLPX01. The sequence continues at coordinate 12,347 of JAABSF010000005.1, forward strand.
GACCCAACAAATATAGATGTGCTTCGTCTGTTGGACAGGTTATATACTTCTTTAGGGCGCTGGAAAGATCTATCCGCAGTGTTGGGAAAGGAGATTGTGTTGGAGGCGGATCCTGAAACAAAGGCCAGGCTTTGGTACAGAAGAGCTCTTTTATACCGGGATATTTTGGATGATCAGAGTGAGGCATTGCGTTGTTTGAAAGAGGCGGTAGCTGCTTCTCCCAATCTCACCGAAGCTGTCTCTGCTCTAAGGCAAACTGTTGTTGTGGCTGGTGATTGGAGCTTCGCGGGCCAATTGATTCGTCGAGAGATCGCTTCACAGAGTAACCCGGCCCGATTGGCTGAGTTGTTTATGAGTCTTGGGAAACTTTATGAAGAGAAACTTCACAAACCGGAAGAAGCCCTTAAGGCATACCAAGAGGCATTAGAAAAGGATACGGAGAATCCCGATCCGGCTGAATCATTGGCCAGGGTCCTTGCCCATCAAGGACGTTGGCGAGATGCCGGTTTTGCGATCGAGGAATTGGTTATAAGGCGGGCAGGGGTGGATATGGGACCGCTTTTTCTAAAAGCGGCTAACTTTTTCAAGCGTGGGGGTGATTTGGAAAGGGCAAGGCATGTATTGCTGAGAGTTCTTAAGGAAACTCAATCTGAATATTGGCCTGATGCTATAGATAGTCTGCTTGGGTTCCTCTCAAAAAAAGAAGAAAGAGAAGAAGCTGTAAGTGTATTTGCGAAATGTTTGGAAAACCTGGAAGACATAAATGTAAGGCCGAACATTTTGAGAGGTTTGACGAGAATTCTTGTGGATTTAGACAGACCGGAAGATGCACAACCTTATGTTGAAGAGATATTGGAGCACTCACCAGAGGATAGAAGTGCGTTTATCTATCAAAGGAAAATTTTGGAACAAAAGGGTGCTCATAATCAGCTTCGTAACCTTTTGGAAAAGCGTCTGTCTATAGCACCAAAAGAAGAGTCTTCCGACCTTTTGTTTGCGTTGGGAGATCTTTTGTACAGTAAGTTGCATGATCTGGAAGGAGCTTCTATTGCCTATGACAAGCTTTTGGATTTAGACGAAAACAACAAGGCGGTCTTAGATGTCAGAGGTGACTTGGCTTATAGAGAAGGAGACTTTGAATCTGCCGGTGAGTTCTATGAGCGCCTTGGTGATGGTCCCTCCAGGCTGGGCGAAGAAAGGCTATTTTATAGAAGAGGAGAGATTGCAGAGGCAGTGGGAGAAGAAAACAGGGCTATTGTTTTCTATCAAAAGGCGGTTGCCAAAAATCCTTCTTTTAGAGAGTCACTGGAGGCGTTGGCCAGGATATTTTTGTTTCATGATAAAAAAGAAGATGCAGCCGATGCCCTGACGAAATTATGGGAGCTTATACCTGTTGAAGAGTTTACGACCGTGCGATCAATAGGCGTTGTTTTTGTAGAGCTCTTGATTTCTTTGAATCGCTTGGATGAAGCTAAGAATGTTTTAGATCGTTTACAGTCTTTAGAGTCAAAAGATTCAACTCAATTGTGGGCTCTGGTGTTGAAGTTACATGAGAAAAATGAAAATTGGCTCATGGCGGCTGAAGCTTTAGAGCAGCTTTCTTTGCTGAGCGAAGATCCGAGAGAGAGGGTTAAGTATCTTTACAAAGAAGGCGAACTTTTATCTTCACATATTGAGGATGAAAAGGGTGCAATAGAGAGGTACTTGAAGGCTGCAGATTTGATTCCTTCGCATTTGCCTACCGCCGGCAAACTGGCCGAATATTATTTTCGAACAGGAGAGTGGAGACAGCTCATTGATGTTTTTCACATTATTCTTGATAACGAAACCAGGGAGAAGGAAAAAGAGTCCGCTCGGCTTGGATTGGCGACGGCGATGCTGTTGGCGGGAGGGGATGAGGCGGCAAAAGCCCCGGAAGTGTTGAGGATGGTTAATCCTCAAGGGTTGGACTCGAAGCAAGTTATAAAGGTTCTCGCAGATGGTTCTGTTGGTTTAAGAGCGCTTGGTTATACTATGACCCCCATGGGAAGAGTTCTTGATGGACTGAATTCGGCTTTTGGTGACGAGATGCTTAGGAAATGGTCTTTGACAGCAAGGCGTATAGGGAATGATTTCCCTGGGGATCTAGGTTGCAGGCGCCTGTTGCCTCGGCTTGAGGCGAGGGAGGCGCACAGGAAAACAGCGCTGGAGCATACGAAGGTGTTGGCGTTTCTGGATCCTGAAGATCCTGCGGTTGGAGACACTGCGGCCTGGCCGAAGCTCGGAAGACCAAGAGACAATGTATTGGATGTTGAAGGGGTTTTATGTCCAAAGGGTTTGATGTCCTCTTTGAGAAAAGTATTGGTTTGTTTCGCAGAGTTTGTTTCTGGTTTTCCAAACGACCGCCATGTGAGCAAACAAGACAGAGGAGAAGCAATAGAGAGAGTCTTATCACAAGAGCATGTAGGTCGCGTAAGGGATTTGATAAAAAGGTTGCGTGTGCCCACTGTAAATATAAATGTTTCGCGACAAGGTGGATTTTTTGTAGAGTTGATTGACTCTAGTCCGCCGGAGATTCTTATATCTGAGAGTTTTTTGGAAAGACCGATAGAAGAAGTCCTTTTTGTGTTGGCAGGAAAGATGGAGTGGGTACGGTCCGGAAGCCTACTTTTTTTGAACATAAAAGCTGAAGAACGTCTAAATATTTTATTCGCTTTGGCTGCCGCTTTGGGTATCAATGTCGACGCTAAAAAAATAAATTCAAAATTGGTGAACGCTTGGAAAGACAGGATAGGCGATAGATTAGAAAAAATGCGAACCAAAGAACGTGAAAGAGTTGTAGAATCTATGAAACAATGGATCGGTGATTTGGGTGACTTGAATGCTTACCTCAAAGAGCAAGAGAGGATGGCTCAAAGAGTAGGTTTAATGGTGTGTGGTGATTTGCGATCAGCTCTAAATGGATCTGCGCTGGAGGTTACAGGTAAAAGTGATGTGTTGGACCCTTCTAATGTTGTTGAAAGAAAAAAACTTTTAGAGCAAAACCATGGTATCGCCGAGTTGGTTCGGTTTGGTGTCTCCCAAAAGAGAAAGAAATTGTATGGGAGCTCAACGATGACGGGTTACTAAACATGCTCACATTAACCGCCGATCCATCCCGCCATGCTGCGTTGCTCACTGTGCTGCCTGCTCACGTACTTCAAGTACGCTGCGCCGGCTGCTCGCTCGCGCCTTGCCTGGCGAGCGCCTCGACGGCCCTGCGAACATGTTTGTCCGGATCTCAATGAGATCCTGTTTAGTTTTTTTTGGAAAGTAGTCGATGTGGAAATTTCTTGTTTGTATACTCAAGTGGATAGATTGCCGTTTAAATGATTTGTTAGGTGGAGGTTTTGGGCTTAAAGATGTATTTACTATCTTTAACCTTCTAGGGGGGGTTACCTCTATTTATTTTTCCATTCACGGGAATATAAAGTTGGCAGCAGCAGCGGTCATGCTTGGTTATCTTGGAGATGTATTGGATGGTCCGATTGCTAGGGTTACAGGAAGAGGCAACTCATTCGGAGGAGAATTGGATTCCATTGCAGATCATTTGTCTCAATGTATAGCCCCGGCCTTTGTCGTCTATGTTTTTTTTAGGGATATTTCAACCCCATTGGGTTTTGCCCTAGCGTCGATATTGATTGTGACGGGGTCAATTCGGCATGCGAGAAATGCAGCTGTTCCATTTGGGTTTTCTTTGTGTTGGAATGGAATGCCTAGGCCGGTGGCAGCCTTTTTGGTCCTATCTTTTATAAACTCTCATTTCATAACTTGGTTTACCGGAGGTGTTTGGGTTGGAGTAGCGTTAGTGCTGGTGGTCTCAATTATGAATCTGGTACCGCTTCCTTTTCTGAATCACCACGGCAGAAAACTACAGTTATACGTAAAAGTTCTTGTGGTGGGGTCTTTTGCTTTGTGTATAGCCCTGGCTGTTTTGTTTCCTTCTCTGTTTTGGGATGCGCTTTTCTTGATTATTTTTGGTTATTCGTGGTTCTCGTGGGTACCCATGAGCAGGGAAGAGCGAAAGAGCTTTTTTGACGCTGTAAAAGCTTGGAAAAAAGAACTTAATAAAGAAAATTGTTAAGAGGAAACAGCTAAGCACTCCATTGTTCTGAGAGCAAAGAGGTAATTTTGGCAAGTAACGAAAAACAGGATCAAACTATACGTATTAACCATGCTATTCTTGCTTTTGAAGACCACGGCTTTGAGCGAGTCGGAGGGCTTTTAAACGTTGTGCGACTTGTGCGCGCACTTGGAAGCTCTGGAGTAGAGGATATTTTTATTTATGGGGGAGATCGTTCCGAAGAGATACAGGATGCGCTGCGCAAAAACGGATGTAGTGAAAAGGTCGATGTGAGCGATCTTGTCTATAATGAGTTGACTTTCAATGAAAAAAAAGAAGATGGTGTCTATTATATTGGTATGTTTACCAATGTTGTGACAGATCCTGTTTTCTTGAAAACTCTTATAGAAAAGTGGAAGAAGGGAGAGATCGCGAGACGTTTTCAGATTAGGGCTGACTCAAGAATAAGATCGCAGGACCGAGAAACGCAGCAGGGCGGGATGGATCGGCGTTCGAATCCCGAAGGTATTTTTGGGTCAGCCCTAAGAGGTGTTTTGTGGATTGACAAAGTAGCGGGAGATTCCCCAGAGCAGCTGGAAGAGCTTTCGGTTGGTGATGTTTCGGGGACCTTTGTAGTGCTTGGGCAAGAGAACAGGCTTGCTGCACAAAAGAGAGGTGAGACTGTTGAGGAAGGAGAGAGTTTGCGTGGCACCTTGGTGAAGGACAAAAAAAGAGCAAAAAAGGAGCTTTTGCAAGCGTGCCGAAAACCCATGAGTATAGATGGTATGGTTTGTAGACTATTAGGAAGGCCGATTTCTGCAAGAATATCTTGGGTGCTTTTAGAGTTTCCCATAAAACCCAATCATGTCACAGCTGCTTCTTTGATTTTAGGCTTAGCAGGTGGGCTGGTGGTAGCTGTGGGGGGATATCTCCCTATGGTAATTGGAGCAGGGTTGGTTTTTTTTAGTTGGGTGCTTGATAACTGTGATGGTGAAATAGCAAGAGTAAAGTACACGGGGAGTAGTTTTGGAGCGTGGTTCGATATCTATGCTGACTTTATCACCAATATTGCGTTCATAGGAGGTATGGCGTTTGGCTTATATCGTTCGGGAGGGGGAGAGTTGATGCTGGTCTTGGGAGGATATGTAATTTTCGCGCAATCATTCTATAATGGGGTTGTGTTTCGTTATATCCACAGGCTGGGAGTGCCTGATGAATTTCTTTTTACCTGGTGGTTTGATAGACCTGAAGATGACACTTCTGTGAAAGAGTCAGCCCTAAGCAAAAGTTTTTCTTACATTAAGTATTTAGGGCGCCGTGATTTTTTCATCTTTGCATATTTTATTGCAGCCCTTTTGAGTATACTGGATTGGGCTTTGTGGGCCACTGCAGTTGGTTCTACATACAGCTTGGTACTTACTGTGGCGCACTTGTTTGCTACAAAAGGGATGACAAAGAATTAGCTTCCGGGTTCGAGTGAGGATCCATCCCAAAGGAGATTGGGTTGAGTAATAATTTTCGCATTGTACATTTTACCGATATACACCTCTCACAGATTCGAGATGTTAGGTTTTCCCGGTTGTTTTCAAAGAGGTTTTTGGGGTATCTCAATTTGCGTTTCAAGAGGTTAAAAGAGCATAGTAACAAGGTAGCCATGAACGCTGCAAAAAGTGCTGCAGCCTTAAACCCCGATCATGTATTAATTACTGGAGACCTCACGAACCTTGCTTTTGACTCGGAGTATAGAGAGGTATTAAGTTGGCTCAATAAACTTGGGATGTCTTCAGACGCCATCTCCATAACACCTGGAAACCATGACGCATACATAAAAAGCGTGTGGCCTGATGGCCCTTTTAAAAAACACCTTGGGCGGTTTTGTTCCTCGGATGATGAAAACGCTCAAAGGACGACATCTTTCAACGGGTTTCCTTTTGTGCGTGATCGAGGGGAGATTCGAATTATAGGGTGTTCAACTGCTGTGCCGGCACCTCCTTTTATTGCTTGGGGAAGATTGGGGAGTCAGCAGTTGGCGCTGATTCAAAAAGCCGTCATGGAAGGTATTAAAAAGAATAAATTTTGTTTGATAGGAATACATCATCCTCCTCAGGGAGGTGTTACACGGTGGGATAATGGGCTCATAGACGCAAAAAATTTGAGAAGAGTTTTAAGAAAGTTTGATGGGACGGCGTGTATGGTTTTGCACGGGCATATGCACAAAGCTATGAAAGGCAGCATTGAAAGTGAATGTGAGAAAAACATATCTGTTTGGGGAACAGGTTCTGCTTCTTTAATAAGCTCAGCGCAGTTTAGGGTTTTGGACTTTGTTGAGGGTAGACTGTCAGGAAATCAATTGTATTGTCTATCTTCTGAGAGAGATGAATTTATTCCTGTGACTCGGGATCTTTTGGGGGGTTGAATTGGATTGACCAATCGTCGCCTTCTTTGCTTTCTGGATTATCAGGTTCTCCGTCCAGAAGAGGGACCAACGGTTTCATAGAAGGATCAAACATTGTTGCTCCTTCATCTGGACTCTCATCGGCTTCAGAGCTCTCGTCTGGTTCATCGGATGAGTCATTGTTTTCTCCCAGAATCGGAATCAGCGGTTTCATAGAAGGATCAAACATGGTGGCCCCTTCATCTTCACCTGGGCTGATATTATCTTCACAGAACCCCTCAGCATTCTGTGGTTCCTGGATTTCTTCTAGTTCTGAAGCATCTAATTCTTGAACCTCTTCTTCTTGTGGTTCAGAATCGAAGGCTGTTTGGTCAACGTCTTCTTCTCTCAAGGAGTCCATGGTTCTCGTGGGCTCTTCGTCATCGAATTCATTAGGATTGATATCTACCCAAGAAGAGGAGGCGTCAGAACCTTCTACATACTCATTTTGTGCTTGTTGATATGAATTCGATACAGCTTCTGTCTGATAATCCTCTTGGTGGGAGTTTTTTAGATATCCATCAGGGCCTTCTCTGCGATAATCGCTTTGGTCACTATCTTGAGGATGTTGTTCGCGGTAGTCGCTTTGGTCACTATCTTGAGCATCTGGATATTGTTCGCGGTAATCGCTTAGCTCACCATCTTGAGCATCTGGATATTGTTCGCGGTAGTCGCTTTGGTCACTATCTTGAGGATGTTGTTCGCGATAGTCGCTTAGCTCACCATCTTGAGCATCTGGATATTGTTCGCGGTAATCGCTTAGCTCACCATCTTGAGCATCTGGATATTGTTCGCGGTAGT
>JAABSF010000061.1 GCA_011390535.1 Deltaproteobacteria bacterium
ATTCTCACTTTTGAGTTTCATTTTCACTTTTTAGTTTCATTCTCACCTTTTAGTTTCATTCTCACCTTTTAGTTTCATTCTCACCTTTGAGTTTCATTCTCACCTTTGAGTTTCATTCTCACCTTTGAGTTTCATTCTCACCTTTGAGTTTCATTCTCACCTTTGGGGAGGGTTTAAATCGGTTCCAGGAAGCGGCTTATTATAGTCTTTATCCCGTGTTTAAAGAAGTAGACGCTGATTTGCTGATTCGGCGGTTCGCCGTACCATGCTTGTACGGTCCCGGGGCCGAACTTCTTGTGATGTACTTTCATTCCCGAGTACCAGTGTGTGCTTTGCCCGCCACCTTTTGTTTGGCTGCGTTTGCGTCTCCTCTCGGGTTGCACGCCTATGCTTTTTGTTTGCTCTCGATTTGCGGCGGCTTTTTTTCTCTCGCGTGCTTCAATTTCAGCTCTGATGGCCCTCAGGCCGGGTGATTCTTTTCCGGAAGATCTTTTTCGTGACCCTCGGCTTGAATGTGTACGATTATTGAATGCAGCGTCTTTCATAGCTCGAGAAATTTCGTTCCAGCCGTCCGGTCTTCCGTATTCAGAGCCGGAGCCTCTGCCGAACACCCGCATGCCTTCGCCGTTAAGGCCTGATTTTTTGTTTACCGAGGACTCTTGTTTGCAAAGATTTCTTGGGATCTCCCGGAGAAACCTCGCGGGTTCATTAAATCTCGTCTGGCCCATAAGATTTCGGCTCTCGGTGCGAGTGAGATAGAGCCTCTGTTTGGCTCGCGTATAGGCTACATAAGCCAGCCGTCGCTCTTCTTCCAACTCGATTTCATCAAACAGACCACGAGCATGAGGAAAGACGCCTTCTTCCATACCGGTTACCACCACCTCAGGGAACTCCAGCCCCTTCGCAGCATGCACTGTCATCAAAGTAACGGCTTTTCCTTCTCCTCCTGCGCCGTCAGCGTCGGCGGTTAGAGCCACTCTCTCTAAAAAGTCCAACAGCGACGGTTCATCCGCCTCTCCCTCGTAAGCTCTGATGCTGCCCACCATTTCCATCAGATTTTCAATGCGTTGTGCGTCCTCACGGTTTTTTGCGTGTGTGAGGTTTTCGACGTATCCGGTGCGCTGTAATATCTCTTCAGCTAGTTGCGAAGGCAAAACCTGGGATGCTCTCTGTAATAGCCCTTCCATCAAAGAGATGAAAGAGGATACTTTCTTTCGGGCGCCGCTTCCCAAGACATCGGAGCCGGGTTTTACCGCTTCTTTTAGGGCTTCATAGAGTGTGATGTTCTTCATACCACCCAGTTTTTCCACTTTTCCAACGGAAGTTTTGCCGATTCCTCTTTTCGGGGTGTTGATGATTCTTTTTAGGTCCAGATCCGAAGCCGGGTTAAAGATAAACCTCATATAAGATATGAGATCTTTGATCTCGGCGCGGTCATAAAACTTCATCGCCGCTACCATCCTGTAAGGTATAGAGGCTTCCCGCAGGGCTTCTTCTATTGCGCGGGATTGGGCGTGAACCCTATAAAAGACCGCCAAATCACCAAGGGAACCTCTTCTCCTCAGCTTTTGTGCTATTTGGGCCACATAGCGTGCCTCATCACGTTCGTTAAACCCCACGTAGATGGAAATGGGCTCCCCGGCCCCCAAAGTGCTCCAGAGTTTTTTGTCTCTTCTGCCGGTGTTGTTCTTAATTACCGAAAAAGCAGCGTCTAAAATAATCTTGGTTGAACGGTAGTTCTGCTCCAGGGTTACAACTTTTGTGTCTTTGTGGTCGTGTTCAAACTCTAAAATGTTGGATACATCGGCGCCGCGCCAAGAATAGATTGATTGGTCGTCGTCTCCCACGACGCAAAGATTTTGAGTGTGCTGCGAGAGGGTCTTGGCCAGGAGATACTGGACATGGTTTGTGTCCTGGAATTCGTCCACCAGAATGTGATCCCACCGAACGGCCCAACCTTTTTGTTTCAAGGCGTCTTCTTTGATGATCTGAAGAGCCAACACAAGCAGGTCACCAAAGTCTGCGGCATTGGCTTTGCGCAACCGTTTTGTGTATTCTTCCCAAACGAGCTTATAGGTTCTATCGAAGGGGTCTGTCTCTTGAAGCACCTCAGGGCCTTCGTATCTCCCTTGATGCATGGAGATCATATTTAAAAACTCTTTCGGAGACGCCTCCTGGTCGGCTCCTAAGCTTTTGGCCACATCCGTCATCAGGCGCTTTTGGTCATTTGCGTCGTAAATGGTGAAATCCCTGGTCAACCCGACCCTTTCGGCTGAGATCCTTATGATTCTTGCGCATGCGCTGTGAAAAGTAGCCAGCCAGAGACCTTGGAGATCTCCGCCCACCATTTTCCGAACCCGGTTTCGCATCTCCGCTGCGGCCTTATTAGTAAAGGTGACCGCGAGGATTTTGCGAGGATCAACGCCTCGCTCCACCAGTCGGGCGATTCGGTGGGTTATTACACGGGTTTTGCCGGATCCCGCGCCTGCCAAAACCAGCAAGGGGCCTTCTTTATGCTCAACCGCGGCTCTCTGCGCCGGGTTTAAACTATCAATTTTTTCAGTTCTCATAATGGTTTCGCATACCATAAATTCTATCTCGGAAGAAACCTTTAGTAAGAATTTCCGACACTGTTACCATACACGATAAAGTGCATTTCCAAAGATGTCGCTGATTTAGGATTTTGGTTGGGATCTTATCCCAGGTGGAGCCTATAGATATCGATTTTTCTTTTTGTGTCCGTTTTTAGCCATCTTTTTCTCTCCGTGCTATCTTTTTTTACTGAAATTGAGTTTGTCGATTTCAAATGATTCAGGTTGCGATAGGAGAGTTCCATTTAATGGACAGTGTGAAAAAATACGGCGAAAAAAAAGATTCGGCTCTAAGGGCTGACTCAAAACGGGAAGCAGAGTTGTATTCAAATGAGAGCTTGCGAAGGTTGAGTGAGAGATTTCGAGAGCATTTGGAGTGGGAGAAGCGAGCATCTGCCCATACAGTGAGGGCCTATATCAGGGATGTGAATGCTTTTCTGGATTACTTGGAGAAACGATTGTCTCGGCCTCCTGAACCGTGTGACCTTGACATCATGAATGTGCGTTCTTATGTTGCTTCTCTGTTCGGCAAGAACACTCCGGGAACCGTAGCCCGAAAGCTTTCCGCCTTGCGCACTTTTTGCAAGCATCTCGTGAGGTTGAGAGTAATTGAGAGCAATGTCGCCGAGTTGGTGGTGATGCCGAAGCAAGAAAAAGCGCTCCCCTCGGTGATGAACGTGGACACCACCTTTGCGTTGATGGGTTCACCTGATCCGGAGCGCCCTTTGGGGTTGCGTGACAGAGCCCTATTGGAGACGATTTATGGATCCGGGCTGAGACGTTCGGAGGCTGTGGGGTTGGATTTGAGAGATGTGGAGAGACACAAGGAGCATGCGTTGCTGAAGATCAGGCACGGCAAAGGGGATAAAGAGAGAGTGGTTCCCCTGGGGAGGAAGGGAATGGAGGCTCTGGAAATGTACATTGAGCAAGCTAGACCCACACTTGTCGACCCAAGAACCAAAAAGAGTGATCCCGATGCTCTTTTTCTCAACGCTCGCGGAGGCAGGCTTTCAACGAGGAGTGTTGCCAAAATTGTGGAGCGCTACCGGCCTGAGTCGGGCGCTCCATCTGACGCAGGACCACATGCGCTGAGACATAGCTATGCTACACATATGTTGGATTCAGGAGCTGATTTGCGCTCAATACAAGAACTCCTGGGTCATTCCAGTCTTTCTACGACCCAGCGTTACGCTCATGTGAGCATAGCGCATCTTATGAAGGCTTATGACAGAGCTCACCCAAGAGCTTTGGTGACATCCAGTAAGAAAACAGAAGCTGAGAACAAAAAGAGAGAAGAAGATGAGTAAAAATGGTCCCGAGTTCAGGAGCACCACTGTTTTGGCGGTGCGCCGTGGAGAGGATACCGTAATTGTCGGTGATGGTCAGGTTACGATGGACACCGCCATTGTAAAGTCCAGCGCTAAGAAGGTGCGTAGGTTGATGGATGGAAAAATTGTGGTCGGGTTTGCCGGGTCTGCCGCAGATGGGCTGGCACTTTTTGAAAAATTAGAGGGTAAGCTTAGGGAGTTTTCCGGTAACCTGACTCGCTCGGCAGTGGAGCTGGCGAAAGATTGGCGAACCGATAAGGTTTTGCGGCGTCTGGAGGCGCTGCTTTTAGTTGCCGACAAGGAGAAGATGTTTCTCATCTCCGGCACCGGCGATGTGTTGGACCCTGAGGAAGGGGTTGCGGCCATAGGCTCCGGCGGGAGTTTCGCGCTCTCAGCCGCGCGTGCTCTATTACGACACACGGAAATGGACGCCGAGAGTGTCGCCAGAGAGTCCATGAAAGTTGCATCCGAGATTTGTGTATACACAAACAATGAGCTGACATTCGAGAAGATTTCCGCAAAAACGACCTGAGTGACTGTATGAGGGTGTGCGTTAGTTGTAGTGATTTATTGATAAAGAAAAAATTAATAAAGAAAAATATGTGAGGAAAAATTATGAATGCTCTTACCTTGAGCGATGATGCTTTGACTCCGCGGGCAATAGTGGAGGAGCTGAACAGATATATTATCCGACAAGACAAAGCTAAAAGAGCTGTTGCCGTGGCATTGCGGAATCGATGGCGCCGCAAGCAAGTTCCCGAAGATCTGCGTGATGAGATAGCCCCAAAAAACATAATAATGATTGGGCCTACTGGTGTTGGCAAGACCGAGATAGCTCGCAGGCTTGCGAAGCTGGCGCAGGCACCTTTTTTGAAGGTTGAGGCTTCCAAATTCACAGAGGTAGGCTATGTCGGGCGGGACGTGGAGTCGATGATCCGCGATTTGACGGAGATCGGGGTAACCCTCGTAAAGGAGATGGAGCGCGAGAAAGTTATGCCCCGTGCAAGAGAAGCCGCCGAGGAACGGATCCTTGATTTGATGTTGCCACCGGCGACACGCGCCGGAAACTACACCGACACCCCTGATGGTCCGGAGACTTCCTCGCAACAAGAGACCCGCGAGAAGCTGCGTAAGCTCTTGAGGTCGGGCAAGCTTGATGAGCGTCGGGTAGAGGTTGAGACAACCGATGCACAGAATCCTGTCATAGAAATATTCAGCGGCGCCGGGGTGGAAGAGATGGGGTTCAATATGAAAGATATCCTCGGGCAGATGGGGGGCAAGCGAAAGGTCCGCAAGGCCCCGGTCCCTGAGGCCATGGACATCATTACCATGGAAGAGGCCCAGAAGCTTGTTGATATGGACAAAGTTGTAAAGTTGGCAATCAAGCTTGTAGAAGACTCGGGGATCGTATTCCTTGATGAGTTGGATAAGATCGCCGGGCGGGAAGGGGGCCATGGCCCCGATGTATCCCGTGAGGGTGTCCAGCGTGATTTATTGCCCATAATCGAGGGTTCCACAGTAACGACCAAATACGGTCATGTACGTACTGATCACATACTTTTCATAGCAGCGGGAGCCTTTCATGTAGCCAAACCTTCGGATCTTGTCCCCGAGCTGCAGGGGCGGTTCCCCATTCGGGTTGAATTGAACTCTCTAACTTCGGATGATTTTGTGCGAATCTTGACCGAACCCGACAATGCCCTCACCAAGCAGTATACTGCTCTGATGGCTACTGAAGGGATTGAGCTTTCCTTCAACGAAGGTTCGGTGAGAGCCATCGCCGATATAGCTTCTAGAGTAAACGAGCGAAATGAAAATATAGGAGCGCGACGGCTTCACACTATTTTGGAGACTTTGCTCGAAGAACTCTCTTTTGAAGCACCAGAGCTGGGGGATCAGAAAATTCCCATAACCGATGAATATGTTCACGAGAAGCTCAGGGATGTAGTGGAAGATCACGACCTGAGCCGGTATATTCTGTGATCCCTCTTTGGCGTATGTTTCATGATTGTTTTTTCGTTTCCTCTACATAAACCCTTGCTTGTAAGGAATACATTCAAGTTCTTGTCCGCCCCCAGGGTTTTGTCGCCATTTCCTCGTTTTGTGGTTTTGTTTTCATCGATTGTTTTTTTGTGCAGCTTGTGCTCCATAGCAGCTTGCTCTAATTCCGGCATGAAGAACTCTACGGTCGCGGTAAGTCCTTCCACTCCCAAATCTCACAGACGTTCAACGGCCCGATCCCGATCAGGTGGTAATTCATCCTCAAAAAAACAGAAGCGTAGATTTGTCCAGTATGGAAAAGCTTCATGGTATGGCAAACATTTTCATGGAAAGAAGACTGCTTCAGGCGAGCGCTATAACATGAACGCCATGACGGCTGCCCACAAGAAGCTGCCGTTTCACACAATAGTGCGTGTCACAAGGCTTTCGACTAAAAAAAGCGTTGTTGTCAGGATTAATGATAGAGGGCCCTATGTTAAGGGGCGTGTTATAGATCTGAGCCGCAAAGCGGCCGCGAGCTTGAAAATGTTGAAACGTGGGGTGGTTAAAGCCAAAGTTGAGGTTTTAAAGTGGGGTTCCGGCCGACGGAAACGCAAGCGGAGACGCAAAAAGCGAGGAAGAAGAGTTAACGACGATTCACACCAAAAAAGCTCTGATTCTCTTCGTACTCCGTCTTCCGGCGGAAGAAGAGAGATTAGGCAGGGTCCCTTTGGAAAGGGCACGGGGGGTTCTTCTCTCCATGAATAGTCGGGGGCGCGAGTCTCGGATTTGCCTTGATAAACAAATGGTGGCCTGAATGCATTGTCGTGGGAGGTTTCCGTTTCTCGAGCAAAGAATGATTAGGGGTCGGCGGGCGGTGAGTTTTGTGTCATAAAGAGTTTATGAAGAAGAGTTTTTCCTTTATCGCCGGACAAAAAATGAGCCTTTGGGTTTTTATTATTGGGGGAAGCCTGTGACCGGATTAGAGAGAAATGGGTTTTCATCTTTAGTAGATAAGATTGAGTGCGTTTTTCTCTCTCTTACCGGGCGTTGCCAACTTTCTTGTCCCGGTTGTCTTTTCAACTGCATGCAGTCTGATTTGTTCCGATCATGTGGCGGTGGAGAGGAAGAGGGTTTTCCCGTTTCAGCCTATTCTTTTGAGAAACTCCTTTCCGAAATAAAGGATATGAATATCTCCAAGCTCAAGTTTGGTTATGCCGACGAACCACTCTTGCATCCTGAGATCGCTGACTTTGCAGCTCTCGCAAATGAATCCGGGATAGATGTAGGGATTACGACCAACGGTGTGGCGCTGAGCCCTTTGTTGGCCGAAGATTTGATACAGGCTGATGTAACGTCGATAATTGTGAGCCAGGGTATGGTCCGTTCGGGATCAGGGGTGCGAGGTGATTGTGAATCCATAAACAATGTCACTAAGGCCGAGGAGGGTTTGGATAACATTTTAGTCGCGCGGGATAAGCGCTTAACGAAGAAAAAAAACACCACCAAGATTTTTGCTACGATTGTAACCGAGAGCTCCTTGTGTGATGTAACAGTTGATGGATCAGGGTTTGATGAGGTTTCCTGTTTTATACGAAAATGGGAGGGTGTCGTTGATGGGATTATTATCAATTCTTTTCTTCAAAGGTCGCAGCCTTTGGGAGGAATCGTCACCCGAAACCCCAGTACACCGCTCCCGTCGCGTAAGCCTTGTCTTTCACCTTTTAAGGAGCTTTATCTGATGCATGACGGGTCAACCTTTTGTTGCGTCCCTGCTGTTGTTGATTGGTTGTGGAATAAGGAGGCTCGTGAAAAAAGTGGGGGTTACCTATCGAGTTTGGGTTCCTGGAAGAAGGCCTCGTTGCGAGAACTAGCCTATAATTCACGCAGAAAAAAGCTACAGCATGCTCATCAAGAAGCACGCTTTGACGACGTAGACCTCTGCCGCAATTGTATGGCATGGTGTCAGCATTATCCGAAAACCGAAAGAAAAGGTGCTGTCTTGATGGAAGAGACTTCTTTTTGGACATTTAGAAGAATAGTGGAAGCTCCTGTGGCACCAAAGGGAAACGATCGCGATTTTATGAGGGAGCGTTGAGTGGCTTCTTGTTCAAACAAAAAAACGTCATCTAAGAGCCGTTGGGCAGAACATCCACATTACCTGTTAGCTCTGGTTGAGCCGGGGGGAGCCAACTTGTTTGATGTGGTTTCCGGAGTTGATCCCGAGATCTTGAAAGTCGCCGAAGGGCTGGCTCCGGCGGCTATGCTGGAAGGTTTGTCCCCGGAGTGGATCGATGAATGCAGGCGACAGGCACTGGTGATGGGGTTGTACGCTTTTGCACCCGAATCCGGAGACACGCTCATCGTGGCATGCGATCCTGATACTGTGAATCATGTCGGCTTGCTTAGGCGCCGTGTGCGGGGGCTGCGGGGCGAGGCTCGGAGAGAGTGTGTAAAGCGGCTTGGGAGATTGTTTGGTTATCCCGAGTGTTGTATTGAATTCTTTGCGCGTTTCAATGATGAGCTGGATGACCTGCTTTGGATTAAGCGCTCTCTCAAAGCGACAAAAAAACCGTGTAGTGCGAAGAGGGTGAGGATGGTGAATACCCGCACTGTCTATGGGCTGAATCCTATGATTTCTCATGTACCCTGCTCCCTGGATTGTCCCGCCACAATTAGAATGGCTGATGTTTTGGCCCAATCATGCGCGGCAAGATTGGGCGTGGAAGTTGAAAGGCTGGAAGCCTGTCTGGATCATCAGCTTGTGATCTGGGATGAGAAATATTTCTTTAAAATGATCCCGTCCGGTGTTCTGGTGGCACCCGAGGTGCCATCTCATCTTTTTTCGAGTCTTTTAGAGCAGGTTCGCAGCTTGATAGCGCAAAACCGGGGAGTATCACCCGCTGATGTGCCGGCAAACCGGATTGGTGCGATGGCGCCGGAAATCCGGCCGTCCTTGATACGGAATGGAGAGATAATATCGCAAGAGATAGTGTCACAAGATGTAGCTTCGCGAAAGTTAACGACGCAAGACACAGCTTCGCGAGAGACAACCGCGCAGTCGACCTCTGGAACAGAAATCTCCGCCATTCAGTTTGCCGATAAAGATGTGAGCTTTGCCCCTGACGTTTTTCTCCTTGATGCAGCCTCCAGACTTCGTTGGAAAGGTTATAATGTGTCGCTGGAAAGAATACATCTCCCCCCAAGGTCCTTGGTTGAGGATGATTCATCCGGACCATTGATCAGTTTCACTTTCGGCTATGGCCAAAGTCATGATGGAACAAGCCGGGACTCCCGGATGATATCCGGTTACATAGGGCGCGGTCGGCGAATTTTGTTAAAGGAAGTTCATGAACGAACTCGAATGGCTGAGGTGGTTGTTTTTGATCGATGGGTTCCGCGGGAGATTGTGGAGGCAGCACTGCCGGCGCGTACTCTGTGCCTTTTGAATCACCCCTCCGGAAAAGAAAGCGAAACTGATGCATCGGTCCCATCTGCTGATATTCGCTCGATTGTCAGGTTTGTGGAAGAAAACAAGGTCCCAGAGAAGACCGGACGTGCCGTGGCATGTTTGCCAATGTTTCCGATACAAAACCCATTCTCTTCGGGTGTGAGCAGAGAGACGGTCTATCACACGCTGGCTTGCCACAAAAAGCCTCCGTGTCTCTTTTGTGGCGACTCCTTTTATACTCCTGTTGTTGAAGGTCGTGATACCGATGCAGTAAAACACGGAGTACGGGAGCTGGCGCGAATTCGAAAACAAAACCCCGCCTGTGAAGAGGTCCTCTTTTACTCTACTGATTTTGTCAGGTGGTGTCGTTCTCTCGTAGATGCAGCAGGTGAGCACATTGATGGAATAGATCTCTTGTTTCAAGCCCGCGTTGATGATCTGTTGGAAAATTGGAGCGATCTGGAAAAAGCCGCTGAACAAGCCGCCCGGTGTGGAGGCCGATTACATGCTTATCTGGTCGGGCTGGAAAACTTTTCAGGCGCAGAGCTGAAACGTCTGGGAAAGGGCATCTCTTCGAGTCAGGTTTGTAACGCGGTGACGAAACTGCTCGATCTGGAGTCACGGTGCAGAGGTTTTGTAGCGAGCCGTTACGAGATCGGAAGAGCG
>JAABSF010000544.1 GCA_011390535.1 Deltaproteobacteria bacterium
AGATTTTTTATATGCAACACCTAATGAGGTTCAAAGTGTAGTTTTTTGTCCTACAAAGCACACATAGGTTGTACATGATCAGTATGATCATTGCTACTTTGCGATTGCACTGAGCGAGCGACAGGGCGCGGTTTTCAAAAGTTGGATATAAAGTTGGATATAATTTGGACATAGGCCATGGCCAAAAGTCGCAGCAGCGCCGAAGGAAAGCCGGCGTCGCAATGCGCCGCTGTCCGGAGGACTGAAGGCGCGTTGACGAGTTGCAGACGAAACTCCCGTCAAGGGAGGTTCTTACAAGACGTCCGGCGGTTTCGGCTCTGCGGAGACCTGCCATGGCCGATCCCCTATTCGCTCCTATCTGCTAAAACGCGAAAACCTCTCCGGTCCTATATGCCGTAGGCAAAAGTCGCAGCAGCGCCGAGTAGATCGTCCTACTTCACAGAACCGCACCCCGGGCGACATATGATCCTTGTCTCTCCGAAGCCCTTGGGTATTGTGTAGGGATTCAAAATTTTGACCGGTCAAAAGGAAGATATTTTTATGGCGCTGAATGAGTTGGAAACTTTTATTGCTGAAATCGAAGAGAGTGAAGGGATCGAAGCCCCCAAAGTGGATTTGAATCCCGATCTCGAACTGACAAACGTCCTCTCTCAAACTCCGGAAGAGGCCCTAAGGATCGTCAGCTTGAGATCTTTTCAATGCAGAGTCCTCTCCGGCTTGGTGGCGACAAGAGATCGTGTGGCGAAAGCTTTGAGGGTGGAACCCTCGTCTATACCACAGGCCCTTGAAGATGCTCAACGAAACCCAGGTAAACTGGATATCATCCCCTGCGAGGAATCCAACGCCGGGTTTTTGGAGATCCGAGTTGATGATCCGGACCTTAAAGAGTTGCTGCCTCTTGGGCGGTTTTACCCGAAAGATGGTGGACCTTATTGCACAGCATTTGTTATTGCCGCCCGTTCTCCGATTCACGGGATGAATCTCTCTTTCCACCGAATGATGCATCTGGAAAAAAACCGTTTCGCTGTTCGAGTGGTAAAAAGGCATTTACATCGGATCATGAATGAAACCCAGGGAGAGACGCAAATAGCGGCTTTCTGCGGTGTGCACCCGGCGGTCCTTTTGGCGGCTGCGATTTCAGCCTCTCCTGACCTGGATGAGCTTGCTGCGGCATCGGCGCTTATGGGAGGAGAGCTGTCCGTGGTTGAGATTAAACCAGGTATTTTGGTGCCGGCACACAGTCAAGTAGTAATGACGGGCAGGTTCACCGGCGAGCTGGTGGAAGAGGGGCCGTTTGTAGATCTCACCGGAACATACGACAATATCCGCAAACAACCAGTGCTGGAGATTGAGAGCCTGTGGATGCGTTCAAGAGCTCTATATCACACAATTCTCCCGGGAGGCCCGGAGCACAAAATTCTTATGGGGCTACCTCGGGAACCATCCATTCTTCAAGCCGCCCGCGCCGTGAGCCCCGGGGTCCGACAAGTCAGCTTGACCTCGGGAGGTTGCTCTTGGCTGCACGCCATCATCAGCTCCAACGGCCTGGCTCCTGGGCAAGGGATAAATGTGGGTTTGGCTGCTTTGGGGGCACATGCCTCCTTAAAGAAGGTGACCATTGTGGATGACGACATCGACATCTACTCCGCTGAAGATGTAGAATGGGCGGAGGCCACCAGGGTACAACCCCACCGTGATATAACCGTAATCAAAGGAGCTCGGGGCTCCACTCTGGATCCAAGCCGGGATACTCAAACCGAGACCACGAGCAAATGGATCGTGGATGCCACAAAACCTGCAGGGGGGAGCTCACACTTCGACAGAGCTGAGATGCAAAAGAAAGAAAACTGAGGCACACAGAAACGCTATGAATAATAAAAATGATCTCGAACATAGAATAGAGATTACTCCTGAAGAAGCGCGCATGTTGAACGGAGAAAAAGGGCCGACGACGGCGAAGGCCATGAATCTGCTGCTTGCCCTGGCGAAGATTCACGGCGCCTCCAGGTTTGTAGAAGTAAAGTCAGTGCAGGTTTCGGGTGTTTCATACCACAACCTGGGAGACGCCGGTTTGGACTTTTTAAATGAATGGGCTGAGTCCGGGCGGGCATCAATGGTCACAGCGACCTTAAACCCGGCGGGCATGGATCTACGCCATTGGAACAAACAAGGAATTTCAGAAGATTTCGCTGAAAAACAAAACGCCGTTGTGGATGCTTACGTTTCCATGGGCATAGTCCCAGCCTGCACGTGCACACCTTATCTGGCAGGAAATCTGCCAAGATTCGGCGAATCAATTGCCTGGGCTGAGTCTTCTGCTGTTACCTTCGCAAACTCGGTTATTGGTGCACGAACCAACCGGGAAGGCGGTCCGGCGGCTCTGGCTGCCGCTTTGACGGGGCGCACTCCTTACTGGGGCCTACACCTCGACGAAAACAGAAACCCCGACGTGCTGTTAGATGTTGGAGTTGAGCTGGTAGATTCATATGAGTGGGGACTTTTAGGTGCCTTTATAGGGCGCAAAGCGCCTGGTTCTCTCCCATACATCCGGTTGGGCGATATAAACAATAATTATGAACCCGGCATTGGATGCTTGAAATCGCTGAGCGCAGCCTTGCCCACCTTCGGCGCCCTACCGATGTTTCACGCAGAAAAGATAACACCGGAGGCTCATTTGGTCGTCCCCCCTGAAAAAAGCATTTTTTATGGAAAAGATGAGCGGGCGAAAACCATCAAAAGCCTTGAAGATCCATTTGATCGCCCGGATCTTGTGTGTTTGGGGTGCCCACATGCGACTCTGGATGAGATGGCCGAGGTAGTTTATCTTCTTCAAGGAAGACGAGTGGAGATCCCCTTCTGGTTGTG
>JAABSF010000545.1 GCA_011390535.1 Deltaproteobacteria bacterium
GCCGGAATACCTGCGGCGCGGCACATGGCGATAAACAGGAAAGAATACTCAGAGCATGAGCCGGAGCCTCTCTTTAAAAGATAGGGAGCCGTATTCCAACCTCCGGACAGCTCATAGTGCATGCGCTCATGGATATAGCTGTAAATGCGTCGTGCCTGCCGGTAGAGATTCTTTTCGTCTCCGATGGCTTCTTTTGTAGCCTTCCGGATGTCCGGGTGGTTAATGGAATATTTGTTTTTGTCTTTCAAATAGGTTCTCTTAATCCGAGCGGGGATCTGACGGGCTGACTTAATCTTGTGGGGAAAGATGTAATGTCTTACATCATATAGCTCCACCAAGGTCTTCCATCCGACGGTCAAGCTTTTTCCTGCCGCTACGTTGCGGACGTGAAAATGTGCGAACCTGCGACCTTCGTCATCCGTCACGTATCTCGTGGGGTTGAAGAAGAAACTTGGCGATGTTTTTAAACGGTGTGTCGGTTCTTTGGTCGGCATGGCGAAGTAGACATGGACATCCCGGAGGGGAGAAGGGCCGTTGTTTCGGATTTCATACTGAAACTTCATATTAAGGGTGTTTTTGAGTTTTCTGCCGATTTTTTTGCCGTCGTCTCTTATCAATTTGTAGATGAGGTTTGTTTGGTAATCCGAGACCAGGAGGTGTTTCCCGTCGTAAGCCAGCCCTCTTACGTGCGGGCCGGGTGCCGGTACGGCGAACACCACCTGACCGTAGACCGGGTCCACCATGTAAATAAAGTCTGCAATTCGATCCGCCGCCCACAAATACCTGCCGTCCCACGCCAGGCTGGTTATGTTTTTAGATGGTGCGGCCAGCCTTTTTATGGTCGTGCCGTCGTCGGGATCCAGCTTTCTCAGGGTGTTTGTTTTGGAGTCTGTGATCCATAAATCGCCGTCCGCCCAAGCCAGGCCTTCAGGAGATGATGCGGGCGAATCAAATCTGTGCAATACAAGATTATTCTTCGTGTCGATCTTGTATATTTTCTTTTCTCCAGAGTCCAGATTCCAGAGAAATCTCCCGTCCCACGCCAAGCCGGCAGGCCGATGGCCGGGAGACAGCAACGTCCGGATGACTTTTCCGGATCGGCTATCTATCTGATAAAGTTTCTTGGTTTGATGATCTCCTACCCATATATGCTTCCCGTCCCACGCCATCCCCGTGACGTTTGTAGAGGGACTCTTGGTTTTTGAAACCACATCTCCGGGGATCGCCCTTGTGCCAAAAGAAAACCCAAGCAAAAGCGCTAAAAATAAAACAAACTGCACACCACTGATTAAAACCTTTTTATGTGCCACCGATGAACCTTGTACCTCTTTTCTGTGAATGTGAACCATACATCACCTCCATGTCCAAAGATTACCCTTTTGAAGATTACCCTTTTGAAGATTACTCTTTTGAAGTGCCCACTTCATGGATGTGCAAGATATCAGACTCTTGAAAAAATAACAGGTGAAGGCGAGTTTTTTGCGCTGTCGGAGTTTTATCAAGCGAAAAATAAAGGGAACCCGATTTCCGATATCAGATATGTAATAGATCGTGCCACACTGTGTGGGGCTCACGAACTGCTGAAAATCATCAATTGTTTGAAAGATGTTACCAACAGCGCAAAAGGCTCAAGGCGAAGGTGGAGCGCGGTTTTTCCATGGCCGAAAGTTGCAGCAGGGACCAAGGAGAGCTGTGCATCGTCTTCCATTCGCAACAAAAAGCTTAATTGCTAATGTCTGTAAACCATTTTCTGTGTTATTACATGGTCTTGTTGTGGCGAGGTGATTTTATCAAGATGACTTTTGAAAGATATATTTTGCGCAATATCGTCGCCTGGATTATCTTTTAGAAGCTGTGACGATGTGATGAATTTAGCGGTTGTGTATGAGACAAGTGTATTATGTGTTGAGATTCTAAATAGAAAATAAAGAGAGCATTGCTGTAAAAATAGAAGAGCTTTTTTGGTTTATGGTTTCTGATTGATGGTTTCTGATGGTTTTTTAGGAAAAGATAAATGAGCAAAAATAGAGACAAAATCGTTTGGATTAAAAATGCAGCGGCCATAGCGGTTATGGATGATAAGCGAACTGTGTACAAAAACGCAGACCTCGTCATAAACGGGCCGATTATTGAAAAAGTCGGGAAAAACCTGGATGTTCTCTATGCCGACGAGGTAATCGATGGGACCGGCATGGTGGTCCTTCCAGGGATGGTTAACACCCATCACCACCTCTACCAGACCTTATGCCGGAACGTACCCAGAGTTCAAGACCAAGATCTCTTTCATTGGTTGACGGATCTGTACCAGATCTGGAGGGGAATAACCCCTGAAGATGTTCACATAAGCGCGCTCACAGGGCTGGGAGAGTTGCTGCTCACCGGGTGCACCACTGCGGCTGATCATTTCTATCTTTTCCCGTCAGGGCAGCCATCTGATCTTTTAGATCGGACCGTTGAGGCGGCCAAATCGCTCGGGATCAGGTTTTGTTTAACACGCGGCTCCATGAGCAGAGGAAAGAGCAAAGGGGGTTTGCCCCCCGATGACGTCGTCCAGAATGAAGACGCTATTTTAAAAGACAGCCTGAGAGTTATTGAGAAGTATCATGACCCTCGTTCGTTGTCTTTTTGTCGGGTCGCCTTAGCGCCTTGCTCACCTTTTTCCGTTACCACCGAGCTGCTCCGAGAGACTGCCGTGTTGGCTCGTGAAAAGGGGGTCCGTTTGCATACCCACCTCTGTGAGACAAGGGATGAAGAGCAGTTTTGTCTCGACACTCACGGCAAGAGGCCGCTTGCCTACATGCAGGATGTTGATTGGTTGGGCGACGATGTTTGGTACGCCCACGGTGTTTATTTCAACGACG
>JAABSF010000546.1 GCA_011390535.1 Deltaproteobacteria bacterium
CACCGGATTAGATGCACCGGATTAGATGCACCCGATAACAGGCAGGAGATGATCTGATGAGCGCAAACACCTCTTCGATTTTGAAGACAAACCTGAAACTGGATGTGGGGCCCGCCCAACCCAGAGTGGACGCTACTTTTACATCGCCCCAATCATTGCCCGAGAAAGTGGTGGTTTTTGTGTTCGGTCACGGCATAATGAATGACAAAGATCATCCTTTATTGGCGGCACCGTTGGATCTCTTAGCTGAAAACGGGTTCTGCGGGCTGCGGTTCAACTTCCCTTTCAAACAAAAGGGGGTTGAGACAGTAGATGAGAGAGTGGTGCTCATGGAGACTATTTCTGCTGCAATCGGCTGGGTGCGGACGAGATTGGAAGGTCATGAGCTGATAGTGATAATCGGAGGCAAATCCTTGAGCGCTCGAATGGCGGCCGCTTACCAAGCAGAAACAAAAGAAGCTGATGGGTTGGTTTATTTGGGTTATCCCTTGCATCGCCCCGAGTCAACGGAACGCTTAAGAGACAGCGATTTATACAAGATTCAGGTCCCTCAGCTTTTCATAACCGGCGAAAAAGACCCTTATTGCCGAGGAGATCTTCTTCAAAAAGTGCTGGACAAGATCGCGTCACCTAAGAACCACATCACAATTCCGGACGGGGACCACGGGTTGGGAATAACTCAAGCCGGTGATGATTCAAAGAGCCTTGATATCATAAAGAAAGTTGCTGATGAAACCGAAAAATGGAGTAAATCTCATTACGTCTGAAGCGCTTTTCAGGATCCATGGCCACTCAATAAAAGCACACTAGACGATATCCGATGGGAGATATCCGATGGGACAAACCCATAGCAAAAGGAGCGCTCACATGAAATACCGTTTTCAGCTTCTGAGGATTTTGAAGTTTTCACTGTGCATGGCCATAGGGCTGCAATTTATGGGATGCCCTAAAAAAAAGGGCCGTGAGAATGAAACCGAAAAGAAAAGCGCACGTCAAAAAAGCCCAACAGAGAGTTCCACAGAGAGCTCCACAGAGACACCCTCTGCGAGAGACAAACCCAAAACAAAGGGGGACGGAGAAAACCAAGGCAAACGTGTCTTGTCGGCCGGAGTAACAAAAGAGCTGATCTCAAAGTGGCTGACTTCCACAAAAAAAGAGCCCGGTGACACACCGGCTAACGATACCCAAAAAAAGGATTCCCTAATAACCGGATATCGCATATCTTACGGACCGAAATTTTACCATCCGAAAAACTTCTACGATCTGTTGAACGGCGGAGCCGACATGTATGTAGAAGCAGGCACCCTTGAGCTGGTTCATTTTCGATTGAAACACAAAGATGACAACTACGGAGAGTGCCGAGCTTCCATGTTTTTCATGAAAACCCCGGAAAAAGCCATTAAACTCCTTCAGAAAGAGAAAGCAGACTCAATGAAGAAAATGGAAGTTGGAGATGAAGCATGGGGAGACGAAGAGGGTATATTGTTCAGTAAAGGAAAGGTTTTCGTTCAAATAGAGAGCTTAGTAAAAGACAAAAAGGAAAAACATTGCCCCTTCGTCCAAATCGCCGCTAACATGACCGGCTCTAATGAAGTGGGATGGTAGTATCAGCATCACGAGAAACCGAGCTACCGGCAATACCGCGCCTCACAGCCATACACGGAGAAAATTGAAGATGGAAAGCAAGTTCAAGACGATCATAGAACCATTTAAAATCAAGATGGTGGAACCTATCAAGATCACCAGCCGGGAAGAGAGAGAAAAGATCCTGGAAGAGGCCCACTACAATGTTTTTTACATCAAGGCGAAACATATTCTCATCGATTTACTGACTGACAGCGGCACAGGTGCCATGTCGGCCAACCAATGGGCCAAAATTATGGAGGGAGACGAATCCTACGCCGGCGGGCGATCTTTTTATGCACTTCAAGAAAAAGTGCAGGAGATAACAGGCCTTAAACATATTTTTCCAACCCATCAAGGCCGCGCCGCCGAACGTATTCTCTTCGGAATTGTAGGGGGACAAGGAAAAGTTATTCCCAACAATACACATTTCGATACAACAAGAGCCAATGTTGAGTTTTCCGGTGCCCACGCAGAAGACTTGGTAATTCCGGAAGGCACTATTCCATCCGCAGAACATCCGTTTAAGGGAAACATGGATGTAGAAAGACTTGATCAATATATAAAAGAGGTTGGTCGCGAGCGTATTCCGCTCTGTATGATCACTGTTACGAATAACTCCGGGGGCGGTCAACCTGTCTCAATGGAGAACATCCGCCGCACAAAAGAAGTCTGTGATAAATATGGTATCCCTCTCTTCTTCGATGCTTGTCGCTTTGCAGAGAACGCTTATTTTATCAAACTCCGTGAAAAAGGTTATGAAGACAAGAGTGTCACCGCAATTGCGAAAGAGATGTTCTCATACGCCGACGGGGCTACCATGAGCGCAAAGAAAGATGGACTTGTAAACATCGGCGGGTTCCTCGCGGTAAACGATGATAATTTAGCTAGAGAGATCCAAAGCATGGAGATTCTCACCGAAGGGTATCTTACCTACGGTGGTCTGGCAGGGCGCGACCTTGGAGCGTTGGCGCAAGGCTTGGTTGAGGTGCTGGAAGAGGATTACCTGCGCTACCGCATCCGCTCTACCCAGTATCTGGGTAACGCTCTAATCGAAAGCGACATCCCTGTTATTAGACCAATCGGCGGTCACGCAGTATTCATCGATGCAAAAGCGGCGCTCCCCCACATTCCGCCACACCAGTTCCCCGCACAAGCTCTCACTTGCGAATTGTTTCTTGAGGGAGGAATAAGAGCAGTAGAAATAGGGTCGCTTATGTTTGGAAAGAAGAACC
>JAABSF010000547.1 GCA_011390535.1 Deltaproteobacteria bacterium
AGACGGCTCCGAAGAAGGCAAAAAAGACGGCGCCCAGCTGCAACCTCGTCATTTTTTCCCCCAGAAAAATAGAAGCAAAAACAGCAACAAAAAAAGGGCTCAGGTGATTGAGAGTCACTGCCTCAGACAAAGGCAGCCCCGCTACCGCGATGAAATAACAGAACATGGCCACAATACCGAACAGGGATCTCAAAAAAATGAGCTTCATGTTCACCGGCATCCAGCCCTTGGAACTATCCCCCCAGATATAGAAACCCGAAACCAACAACGCGACGACGGATCTGGCCAGAAGTTTTTGTTCAACAGGGATATCCCCGGGCAGGCTCTTTACCGCCAGGGCGGTTAGTGAAAACGAAGCCGCTGCAGCGATCATAAAAAGGGCTGCCCGTGTTTTGGACTTTATTTCAGCCATCCGATTCAAAGCTCATGTCCAGATCTGCATTGTCTCATTGTCCAGATCTGCATTGTCTCATTGTCCAGATCTACTTTGTCTCATTGTTCAAATCTTCTTTGTCTCATTGTCCTCCTGATATGTCACTCGGTAGAGATCAGTACGCCGATCCAGCCATGGCCTTACTGTGGCGGTCCGGCGGGTGCGGCGTAGAGCGTCGAGATCCAGCTCATGAACGAGCAATGTCTCTGTGTTGGCGTTGGCCTCGGCGCCGACTCCGTCCCTGGAAAATGCTATGTCTGAAGGAGTCAAAATAGCCGATTGAGCGTAATGGATGTCGGCTCCGCTCACTGAGGGGAGGTTTCCTGTAGCGCCACACAACACACAGTAGACATGGTTTTCAATACACCGGGCGTGAGCACAATACCTCACCCGCAGATGCCCGCTCCTGATGTCGGTGTTATAGGGCACAAATAAAATTCGCGCCCCCTTGGAAACAGCTATCCTGGCAAGCTCGGGAAACTCGATATCATAGCAGGTCAGGATAGCTATCTTCCCACTGTCGGAGTCAAAGACATTCAATTTGTCCCCTGGTTTGACCCCCCACCATCTGAACTCCGCCGGGGTGACTTGGATCTTTTTCTGTCTCTCTACGCTGCCGTCCCGCCTGAAGAAATAAGCAATGTTGTAAAGGTCGTCCCCCTCCAAGGTCAGGTGGGAGCCGCCTATGATATTAACTGCGTACTTAATGGCCATTCGGCTGAAAAAACTTATATAATCAGGTGTGAATTTATCTAACTGGCGCGCTGTTATCCCGGGGCGGCCTTCCGGCAACAGGGGGAACAACTGCGTGGTGAGCAGCTCGGGAAACACAACGAAATCAGAACGAAAATCCCCTGCGGTATCGATAAAAAACTCACAAGCCGTCATAAACTGCTCAAAAGAATTGAGCCGCCTCATCTCATATTGAACCGACGCCACACGAACGCGTCCGCGACCCGCCAGGCTCCCTTTTGGAGGAACATATTTGGTATTCAACCACTCCATCAATATGGCGTGTCCATTTGAAGACTTATCTTCAGAAAGATAATCTCTAATGAGCCGCAAAACAGCGAACCCGTTGGCCAGCTGAGCTGTTATAACCGGGTCCCGAATCTGTTTCGCCATCACCTGACGCAAGTATTCTTCCGGAGAGAGCTTATCCGCCCATTTGTGGTAGCGGGGCATACGACCTCCGATTAACAAGCGACGCAAATTCTTTTCAACCGCCAATCTTTTGCGGGCGTCATACATCCGCCTGGATAACCGAAGCCCACGAAAATCCGGGTGAACCGACATCTCTACCCCATAGAGTGTGTCACCTTCTTCATTGTGGGTTCCAAACCTACCCATGTCGGTTACTTCATCATAAGTGTGCTTGTAGCCAAGCTCATCTAAATCAACGATGAGGCTGGCCGAGCTGGCTACCAGGGTCCCATCCAGCTCTATGCCCAACTGCCCATCCGGAAAATGTTCAAGCTGGCTCAGGAAATGTTGCTTCTCCCAGGGGATCATATCCGGATAGCAGCGTCGCTGAAGCGCCACCAAGGCTTCATAGTCATCAGGTTTCAACCGCCTCAACACTAAACGAGCTTTCATCTCCTCTTTTTGACGCTTCTTCGCGGACCTGACGCCATCTCTCCCAGCGCTCTTGCCTGCGCCTTTACTTCGGCGCTCTTTTCCCCTTTTCCCAACGTCCCCGGAACCGTTATCTTTTTTCATCAGTTGCTCCCAAGTTTTTGTCTAATCCGGCCATGTTTCACCGGCATCTCATGTTCTGAGGTTCTTTGAAACGTTCTCTCAAGACTCCTCTCAAAACTCCTCTCAAATCTCCTCTCCAAGGTTCTCTTAAACGCTTAAAGCTCTTCGCAAGCTCTGACAAACCGGTGACAAACTTCTTATAAATAGCTTGTAAAGCTCTGATAAAGCTCTTCCGCTACATTTCCACCACATGATATTCCCCAAAACCAGGTGGGGTCCACTCCATCCGTGTGGGATGCACCTCGATATGGATGAACTTCTCATCATCGCCCCCCGAAAAATGGCGTCCCACCTTTGAATTGATTTTCAGGAGCTTCTCTTTTTTTTCAAACCCGCCGTTTATATCAACTCGACCTGTTATGCGTACATGTTCCTTGTTTTTTGCCACAAAACAGATCTCCACCAGATCATTTTGTCGCAACTCTGCCACCTTCCCGCTCGATTTATAGGTCGAGGACCACAGCCTCCCGTCTTCCAGCATCACCCATGACATGGGCCGCACCCTGGGCTGCCCATCGACACAGGTGGCCAATGCACCATGCGGTGCATCTTCTACAATTCGTTTAATGTTATCTAAACTCATAAACACTCCTTTTGTTTTTGCAAAAGACCACAAGTCTGCCCTTCTTTGCGGCGGATATTGCCCAACTTTGATTTTCTTT
>JAABSF010000548.1 GCA_011390535.1 Deltaproteobacteria bacterium
AATTTCGAAGACAGGATCAACTTCCGGCTTGGCGGCAGCCGGCACCCCTATGTACATGGCTCCCGAACAAACAGAGAGCAGAGGAGATCCCAGATCCGACATCTATTCTCTTGGAGTGGTTTGTTATCACATGCTTGCGGGGCACCCACCCTTCCAGGCCAAAACTCCTCCCGAGCTACTCTATAAGCATTTGAATTCCGAACCACAGCGTCTCTCCAAAATAAGAGGGTTTCGTAACATAAAGGTTCCAAGGGTGTGCAGCCGATTTGTGATGAGCTGCCTGGAAAAACACCCTGATGATAGAATTCAAACCGCTGATGAGCTCCGCGGAGAGATCGAGCACGCTGCAGCAAACAGCGGAATGAAACTTGAAACCGGCTCCCACCCCGCCACAATTGAGACGACCTCCCACCTCAAAAGATGGACATCTTTCGCGCTGTTCTGTGTAGCCGGTCTCATCGGGATCGGGTTTGCAGCATGGTACTTGTTTAGGCCGGCTTCTGTTGGTACATCAAACCGTTCCACTGACCAAAGCAAAGTGGTTACAGCAACCGGCTCTCTCTCCGAAAGCAACCTGTCCAAATCCCCAAAGAAGGTAGATATCCGAATCGTGACAAACGTAATCGGCGCAGAGGTGACCAGAATAAAACCAGCCACCACGATCCTTGGTTTGACTCCCTTGAAACTCCGGGTCATACCATCTAATGAACGGTGGGCAGTGCTGGTGCGCCGAAAGGGTTTTAAAGACAAAGTAACCGACTTCGCAATTAATGAAAGTCAAACCATCGCCATAGACCTTTTGCCCGAGGGAGCAGAACATAAGGATGAGGCGTCAATAGAGGATAACCACCAGGATTCTAAGATCAATGAAGCCGATGATTCATTACTTGAGAATATAAAAAGGGTTAAAGAATCAACAAAAAGAATAAAGAACTCTTCAAGGAGACAGACAGAAAAGAGAAGACGAAAAAAAGGAGCTTCATCCAGTGAAGATAAAAATGGCGAAAAAAGCGGCAATAAGTCGATTAATAAGCACGACACTGTAGACCCGTTTAGATAATACCTTTCAGGTAGAGCCTTTTGTTTTCAGTTATTTTTGCGTCAACTCTTAAGGAGAGATTTTAAGGAGAGATTTGATGGATATAAAAAGGATAGCGTTTGTCCTGTCACTATTTCTGGCCGTCAATGGGATTTATCTCATCGCACCTCAAGAAGTTTCGGCGCGTAAAAGAAGCTCAAAATCCCGGCGCAGGCGCTCAAGAGGAAGAAAAGAATCGAAGAGCAATCGTGCCAAAAGCAGAGAACTTTTTTTAAAAGGAGAGACAAAATACAATCTGGCGGAATTCGGCGAAGCGTTAAAGCTATATTCCCGCGCTTATGAGCTTTTCCCCCACCCCGGCTTCCTGTTCAATATCGGCCAATGTCATCGAAATCTCGGCGATTATGATAGGGCAGTCTTTTTCTATAAGCGCTACCTGGCGAGGGCAAAATCCGTTCCGAACCGTAAAATGGTGGAAGGACTTATCAAAGAAAGCGAAAAGAAACAAAAAGAGAAACTAGCAGCTCTCGAGGCAAAGAAGAGAAAAGAGATGCTGAGAGTTCAGAGAGAAAAGAATCGACGTGAGCATGAAGAAGCGGAAGCTCGAAAGTTGGAAGCGTCCAAAGCTGAAAAAACACAGCCTTATTTACCGACAACTTCCGATCCTCCTGTGAAGCAAAAAGATAAGAAACCATATTATAAGAGATGGTGGCTTTGGACCGCCATCGGCTCAGGTGTTGCGGCTGCGGTCATAACAGGGCTTGCCTTGGGTCTCTCACAAAAATCAACTACCGTGTTACCATCAGGAGAGATGGGTACTATCGACGCACGAATCTTCGATCCGAGGAACTATTGAAATGATTTCAAACAAACTCTTTTTTAGAGCTTTAATACTTGTCACTCCATGGGCTCTGCTGTGTTCAGCCGGTTGCTCTGAAAAAACCACTGTGGAACAGGGGCTCACCGGCGTTCGATTATTGATCAGATATAGCGAGAACATTGATCAGATTCGTATCTCCGGCAGCTTGGGCGATGAACCCGCTTTCGAAACCACGACATGGCCGGAATCACCATCTAAACCTCTGGAAGAGGGTGAATACAGCATAGTTATTCTATTTCCGGAGACACTGAACGGTGAGACAGTGACCCTCCGAGCCGATGGGCTGAGACAAGGAGAAGTGGTTACTTCCGGTACAACCTCCATCACAATCATGGGAGGGGAGATAATCGATGCGACCATTACCATGATCGATCCCGCTATCTGTGGTGATGGTATAATCCGTGAAGGAATAGAAGAGTGTGACGACTCCAACTCGACGAGCGGTGATGGTTGCTCCGACACATGCATGCTGGAAGATGGTTGGCTGTGCAGTGGAGAGCCGTCTGAATGCGAGACCGTATGCGGCGACGGGTTCGTCCGCGGGGATGAAGAATGCGACGACACCAACTCGATTAACGGCGATGGGTGCTCCGACTCCTGCATGCTGGAAGAGGGCTGGCAGTGTAATGGAGAGCCGTCCGTATGCGAACCTATATGCGGCGACGGAATAATAAGGGGGGGCAAAGAATGTGACGACGGCAACTCGACGAGCGGTGATGGTTGCTCAGCGAACTGTGTCGTGGAAGATGGCTGGTTCTGCTCCGGAGAGCCGTCTGTGTGCGAACCGATATGCGGTGACGGCCTGATTCGAGGTGATGAAGAGTGCGATGACTCCAACTCCACAAGTGGTGATGGTTGCTCCGGGGCCTGCAAAGTTGAGGGTGGTTGGCACTGCGCCGGCGAACCCTCTGTTTGCACCCCT
>JAABSF010000549.1 GCA_011390535.1 Deltaproteobacteria bacterium
CAAGGAAACGATGTAAATGGTGAATACACCATGAATGTATTTGACCCCTCAGGCGCGACGGAGATTAGCCACCTACATGCCGAGAGATTGCCATCGCTGGATGGGTATACCATATGTTTGCTGTCGGATTTTTTGTGGGAGGCTGAACGTACCATGCCGAGGATAGCAGAGAACCTCTCCGAGAGTCACCCGGATGCCATTATTATCCCTGCGGATGAGCTGCCGGATATTTATCGTCTGGACTCGGATGCCATAGAAACCGCAGTTGAAGAGAACGGATGTGATGCCGCTATTGTCGGTAATGCGGCCTGAGGATCTTGTGCTTTAGAGTGCGGCCGTGCTGCTGCACACGTTGAAAGCATGGGAGTTCCTACTGTAACAATCACACGCTATGGGTTTGCAGATGTAGTTGCAAACTCTTTTGCGAGCAAAGGTTTTTCTTCAGAGGCGTCACAGGTGCTTTATCCGGAAGAGATGTTTTGGCCCGGTGGGAGCCTCGAACCTATTGATGATAATATGGGCGCGCTGATCGAAGGTCTGACCCATTGGGAGCCAGAGATCCGGGAGACCGGGATTTTTTCGCCTGAGAAAATTACTATAGAAGCTCAAGATCGCGAGAGCGCTGTAAAGGAAATGAATCATCTGTTTGTCCGTAACCTGTGGTCCGATGGATTACCTGTTAATCCGCCGACTGAGGAAGCGGTTGAGCGAATGCTCGCCGGCACCGACCGATCGAGGGAAGAAATCATAGGGCACATAAAACCTCGGGGAGGGGTCGCCACAGTTGAAGCCCTCGCTGTTTTGATGGAGATGGCTGGAGGGCGGCCTGAATATATGCCGGTATTCATCGCAGCTATTGAGGCGCTGGTGGATCCGAAACTCTATCATGAGCGAATGAACACCACGACTTGTTCTGTTTATCCCGTGGTTGTGGTCCATGGACCGATAACTTCAGATATCCGGTTAAGTAGTGGGTATGGTTGCTTGGGGCCGGATCCGAATCGGACGGCAGGGGCGGCCATAGGTAGAGCGTTGAGGTTTGCGTTGCAAAATATGGGCGGCGCGGTACCCGGTAACACTACCATGTCCATCTTTGGAGGGCCGGCTCGATTCACCGGCTTGGTGTTTGCTGAAAATGAAGATGCCTTACCAGAGGATTGGACGTCGCTCGCAGAGGATCAAGGTTTTGAGCGAGGTAAGAACGTAGTAACTTTGTACTCGGTTTCGAGCACTACGAATGTACCGGGCGGCGAAGCCGGAACCCAGGATGCAGTCCTTGCCTCACTTAATCGCGCTGCGGGTGCTATGAGCATACCAAATGGGAACTATTGGTTCAATCAGACACCATTTAATGAAAATGGATCGGCCGGTATCCTCTTGATTGGGCCGGGGACGGTACAAGGGGTGGTAGATGAAGGATGGTCGAAATATGAGGTAAAAGAATATCTGTGGGAAAACTCCAAAGTGCCAGAAAAATATTTGACACCCCTCATAGATGCATGGTGGGTACCGGACGAGAGCATTCTCGAATTTCCCATGCCCATCTCGATGAATCCGGAAGGGATAGAGATTGTTGTGGCCGGGGGAGATCAGTCGGGCCACATGATGTGGCTGCAGGTTGGGTGCTGTCCCGAGCAGCTGGTCTCCAGAGAGATACAAATTCCACAAGGATGGAGCTCACTGTTGGAGCAGGCTGAAATAGACCTGGGACCACCGGTCAGCGACTAGAACGTAAAACCATTTACATACATACCTGTCTTACCTTCACATACCTGTCTTACTTTCACATATCTGTCTTACTTTCACATGCCTGCCTGTTCTGCTTTTGCACACCCGTCTTGCTTTTACATACCCAACAAAGAAACCATTCGACGAGCCGAATAGACATTCTTTAGGCTCAACTGCCGCTTGCAGCTGTTTTGTGTGCGGTTTTTGCATTCTGAATTTTGGCTGTTTCTTGTCAAAATAAAAGCAACGCGGATATTGTGTTTTTAAAAGTCAAAAAGGGCTTTTTAGACAACTATTCTTCTTGTTTTGTAATTTAGCTTATGTTGACAGGACGAGAATAAACCTGGTAAATTGTTGTGGTTACCTGGGGTTTTTTATTCGGCTTCTAGAAGAGTTTTCAGGGGAAGCCATAGGAGCCCGTGAGATACTTGAGAGGAAGGCCAAAATGCAAGGTGAGATAGACAGACTGAGGAGATGCCCATGGGTTGGCCGTGGGGCTTTAGTGTGGCTTGGAGCTATGGTGTACCTTGGAGGCATCTTGGTTGGTTGTAACTACACCTTTTATTCCGGGCCGCAGGACGCCTCCACCGGAGACGCGCAGGGTATTGGGGACGGCGGTAGCCAAGATGGGAGCGGGGCAGTCTGTGGAAACGGCGAGCTAGAAGGGGATGAAGAGTGCGACGACGGGAACCGAGAAGACGGCGATGGTTGTTCTCGGGACTGCATGTTGGAGACACTCTGTGGTAACGGTGTTTTGGATGAGGGCGAAGAATGCGACGATGGGAATCGGGACAACACCGACAGTTGCCCTGACGATGGTGCCCACGGAGGCACCTGCAAACCCGCCACGTGTGGAGACGGCCATGTGTGGGAGGGTGAGGAGCAGTGCGACGGGCAGAACTTAGCCCGTGAGACCTGTCAGCGTCAGGGGTACTTCAGCGGGGCTTTGGCCTGTGATTCGTGTTCCTTCGATTTTTCGGGTTGTAGCGACCCGGGATGGTATCTTTTTGAGGATTTCGAAACCGCGACCGTTACAGACTGGGATATTGGAGGAGATTGGGAAG
>JAABSF010000550.1 GCA_011390535.1 Deltaproteobacteria bacterium
GACTTCTTTCAGCTCTTTTCGGCCTGTTTTAAGGGCTTTTTCAAGATTCTGTTCTCGGCTCTGCCCTTCTTGCGTGGATCTTTCAAGGCGATCCATTTTAGCCAACCGCCCCGCAAGATGTAAAATCTCGGCCTCTGATGCTCTATTCTGTGTTCGCAGTTCGGCCAGTTGTGCTTTGAGCCTCACGATCTTATCGTTCAAGCCCCCCGCTTGGGCATCAAAGCCATCACCAAAACCCAACGAATTAATTTTTTTGCTTTGACTTGCAGCTGCATCGCTCACAAGAGTCCCGGGTGGGCACTCCACAAGTGAAAACCTTGCAAGCCCGGCTTCCAATCGCTCCTGCGATTCATGTGAGACAAGGCAAACATAATTTTTCGCCGGTGCTGTTTCCCCGTTTTTTGCATCAAACAACTCAATTTCGCCCTTGAACCCTTGGCCCTCAAAAGGAACCAAAGAATATGCCTCAAAGGGCGACTCCGCCAACAGCACTTCTGAAACGAACGGCGAGCCGAAAGAAGCCTGGATCTCCATTCTACCGGTGCGAGTGTTTCCCTCTTTGGGGCTAAAACCAAGCAAAGCGAAACCTTCAGGGGAGAGCACTCTTGCCGCCTCTCTCGCTAGGCGAAGCCGTTGCTCACCAAGAAACCCTCCCCATCCGCGCAAGCAAACAACCGCATTGAAAACACCAGCCTGAAAAGGAAGCGTTGCTCTTTCATTTGCTATCTCAGCCGTCCCCACATTCAAAACACAAACACCCTTCTCGTGAGTCTCCCAAATCGCGTCTTCGTCTCCCTCCCTCGAAATTACAACATCATTCAAAACTGAGATCGTACAATTCCAATCACTTAGTAGTGATATATCCTCCCTGGTCGGCTTGAATATAAGCACTCGTTTTCCTCGACAACGATTTTTCAGCAAGTGCAAAACTGTATTTTTAAGGGCGGAGTTAGACCGGTCTGCACTCATTCACAGGCTTCCTTCCTATCTTCGTCGTTACACCAAGTTGAACATGCCTGATACAAATTTTGGAAAAACATATAGTGCAAAATAGTAAGCTTCCTTGTTTCGTTTAGCAACTTATTCCCCAATATTGACCATTATATGCATTCTGAACTAACATGATGAAATCCGATGCTAAACACCAACTCAAAATATACTCCATTTCTTTTTGTTTTTACCGTCTTTTTGGTTTTCTCCATATCTGTCGGAGAGACTCAAACACGCCGTAGAAAAAAGAGTTCGAATACAAGAAAAAGCAGCAGAGCTGGAAAGTTCGCCCGGAGGGGCTCTAGCAACTCTAGAGGGACATCAGAAAACAGCAACTACAAAGGGGGTTTTTTGAAAATCGGGTTAGTGTATAGAAAAGACATCTCCTCTTTTGCAGAGATCGTAAAAAAAATTAAGGAAAAGGCACCATATAAATTCATTGATATGGGCTATGTCCCATCGAAAAAAGAAGATGAGCCTTCACAAAAAGACGATACAATAAAAAAACTTAAAAAAGAAAACCCGAACAGTGTGATTTTCATAGGTCCGGAATCCCGGCCGATCCAGGAAGCCACAAAGCCATCCAAGTCCATTAATATCGTAGTCGATCCAACGAGAGAGGCACCTAACCTCGTTCATATGGGCCCGCCGGTGAAAGAAGCACTAGACGCCTTTAAGGGAGTCTATCCTAGTTTGAAAAAAGTATTTTTGATGACTGTCTCATCAAAATGCAAATACTCGAATTCTTTTATTCGGATGGCGGAAGCCGAAAACCTGGAGACTGAACTGATTGAAATCAAATCTCCGCAAAAACTAATAAACAAATTGGCAAAACGCACCTTTTCAAAAGGGGACGGCATCTTGTTGGCCCCCAAAACAGAGGGCGCAATCTATCCGCTGGTACAAACCCTCGTATTGCTGGAACAACGACACAGTATACCTGTCATGAGCTTCAGCCGTAAACATGTTAAGCTGGGCGTCCTTGTCGCTTATCAAAAGACACCTGCGCAAATTGCGATGGAAACACTCGCACACCTAAATCGTTTTTTTAACAAACCCGACGCCAAAAAACATCTTTCCCAAGTCCCCTTAAAAGAGACAAAAAAAACATGGTGGTACAACTCCACGGTAGCGAAATATTTGAACATTCCAAACAGGCTCTTTGAAAAAATCAATGCACTGCCTGTGTTTCCAGAAAAAGTTTCAACAATAGGAGTAAAGAGGTTTTGATAAAGGTCGGCATAGATGCCAGCATACCAAAGTATCCTAAGAGATTCCGCTGGAGAGTATTTTTTTCCATAACAATGGTCACAGCGCTCTCCGCCATCGCAGCTTTCAGCTTTTATCTCTTTCGCCAAAGTGAAGCTGTTGAAGAAGACGTGATACAAAAAGGCAATCTTCTGGTGAGACAACTGGCAACCCAATCAGAGCTGGGAGTTTTCAGCGGAAACAAATCATTTTTGTCTTCTCACGCGCAGACCATCGGCGCCAAGCCCGACGTAGAATATGTGACAATCCATGATCTCTCCGGCAAAGTAATTTACAGATATCCTTCCGAAAAAGCAAAAAAACAAGACCCAAAACCACTCCCAGTGGAGCTGATGAAAAAAGATTTTGCCGAGGGAGAGAAACCCTGGACACGCAAAGAGAAAGATCTCGAAGAGTTTGTTTTACCCATAACCATTCCCTATCCTGATGGTACCGCGCTGGCTTATGACTCCGGTGAACATTCAAGAAAAAAAACAATCGGGTGGGCCAGAGTTGCTATTTCACGCATCCCGGCACGAACTAAGCTGGAACAAGCAAGACACGTAAGTCTTTATTTTTCAGGTGGTCTATTATT
>JAABSF010000551.1 GCA_011390535.1 Deltaproteobacteria bacterium
CAAAGCCCAACTCGAAACAGTTCTACAACAACAAAGGGTTTTTGGAGGTTCACTGGCTCTGAACCTTCTCATAGAAGGGGCCGTATCCGAGCGCGTGGTGCAGGTTTTTCTTGAGCAGGTCATTGGAAACCCAGGCAAACAACCTTACAACTCAGAGCCCGATCCTGACGTCCTGGCGCTGCTGGATCGGGACCGGGCGGCGCGTCTGAAATGCATTCCGCTCAAAGTGGAAGATGACGTTTTACATGTCCTTACAATCGACCCCAGGAATAAAGAAGCATTACTGGAGATCGAAAAAAGGACGGGTTACGAAGTAGTCCCGAGCCTGGTCAATGAGCTTCGTTTTTTGTGGCTATTGGATCGATGGTATGGAATCGTCTGTCCGCCGAGAGCGGAAAAAGCTGCAAAAAATCTGTCCAAAAACGAAAGTGAGCTGATGAAGTCCATTCTGGACTCAGATGATGAGGATTCTCTCATATACGACCCCATGGCTGGAGCGTTTGCCGGTATGGAAGGGCTGGAGTCTCTTGTAGAGAGCAATGAAAATATCGGGCAAGGGGAACTAATGGAAGTAGAGGAAGAGCTCTTTCATTTGCTCGAAGAAGAGCTCAGCTCCCTCGTGATGACGCCTACAAAAAAAGAAGATGCGACGCTCCAAAAAGGAGAGGAAAGAAGCAATTTGCCGGTGGGGGAAGGGTTGGAACCCTTAGAAATGAAGGATGTACCACAAGCATTGGAAGAAGCCTTATCTCTTGATGATGTATTTGAAGTTTTTGAACGATATGGGGGGCCTTATTTTAAATCTCTCACCGCTTTTCGTGTTCAGGGAGGGGTAATAATGGGTTGGAAGAGTGTGGGGACAGAAACCGACCCAGAGGTAATCAGAGAGTTGGTTGTGCCCGTCTCTGAAGAAGTTTTTTTGACAAAATCAATGGGCGACGAGCCCCACCTCTCTGTGGAAAGAAATACCCCCTCCGATAAAAAACTGGCGGCACAAATGGGCTGCGATGAAAAGGACACCATCCTCTGCTTCAGAATAATAGTATTAACCCGGCCCGTCATGGCTCTCTGCGCTAATCTTAAGGAAAACATTTCTCTCCCGAAAGTTGTGGGAGAATTTGCCGATCTTTGTGAGAAAGCTTCTTCAGCGGTAGTGCGTATAATAATGAAAAAAAAGGAAAAAAAGAAACGCGCAGCCAAACAGAAACCCAAAAATAAATCTTCAAACAAGGCCAAGAGAGACAAAAAGCAAGAATAGAATGGAAACGAATAATGCCTTTAAAATATTTATCCTCACATAAAGTTTCCGTAAAATATCCATTATCCAAAGTTATAATAGCGTTGGGTTGTGCCTTCTTTATCGCCGTCAGCGGATGTTATTCCAAAACCGTGGTCAAGGCTGAAGAAATGAGGGGCCTTTTAACAACTCAAAGCAAGAATGAAATTGTTTTTAAAGGAAAAAAGGGAGGCCGGGTCCGTATGGGCCCAAACTCGAAAATTCGTTTTCTCCTCACCAACGCCACTAGGACAAAATGGTACAGAGGGCGAGATCTACTAGTCTCAAGGGGCGGTGTCTGGCGGAGAGGCAAAAAACACGGCGAAGACGAGATGATAGCCCGGTGGGATGAAGTATCGGGTGCACGAATAGAAAACCTAAGTGGAGGCAAAACATATATAGCCGTTGTTGGGGCAGTGGTAATCGCAGGCTTGGTAATCGTCGCGATCGCAGGTTCTGGAAAAGGAGGCAACGGCCTTAGCGGCTTGGGCAAGGGGCTGGCAAAAGGCGGAAAAGCCGTGGCTAAAGGTGCCGCTAAAGGTGCGGCTAAAGTAGGTAAGGCTGCCTCCAGGGGAGGCAGAGCTTTGGCCCGGGGAGCAGCCCGGGGAGCAGCCCGAGGAGCAGTTCGAAGTGCCGGCACCTTTGCAAGAGGTGTGCACGGCGCTCATTTCTACGCAGGGAGGCCGGTTTTTCACATGGGGCTCTATGTCGAACCTCATGTACATCACCATGCACACCACCATGTGCATCATAATGTCGAAGTTCATGAAGTTCATGATGACAGAAATCATGATTATGAGCATCAGGATGGACACACACCACCCTATCATGAAGATGGCCCACCACCACCACCACCTCCTCCTCCTCCATCATCCGAAGACGAACCTCCGCCACCTCCTCCTTCATCGGAAGAACACACAAAACCTCCCCAGCCGCCTTCATATGATAAAGTGGTTGCACCTAAAAACAGGGTCCACGTACCCGAATCCCCTACATCCCTATTCTCACGGAGACTGATTAGACGCTCACGGATCCGATACATGGCTTCCCTGGAAACAGGGAGCGATCTCATCCTTCACGACGGGCTGGTTACCAAAGCTCTTTTAGGGCTTCGATTCAATGACACATTTGAGCTGGGTTTGGGCGCAAAACTGATGCTCCATCGCGGAACAGACAACGACTCTGAAAACGAAAACGAAAACGAGAAGCATAAAACAAGTTGGATGGCCTTTGCGCGGCTGGCTTTCAACTTCGATATTGACGAGCGCAGAATCATATCTTTGCCCGTCGGGCTGGATGTCGGCGTCGGTCACGCCCAGATTGATCTCCGAACACTGCTGGGCATCCGCTTCAAAGTGATGGATATCATGAAAATAGGCATATATCCTTTCAATCCGACTTATACCCGTTTCAAAGATGAAACGTTGAAGAGGAAGCTGGGGTGGTGGAGCTTCCCCTCCAGCGTAGCCGTAACCTTCGGCTTCTAACCTGGACTTTTTTTGATCGAGGTTCCTTGTGAAAACCAACCTACAAGCCCTATTTTGGAGAGTCGCCCT
>JAABSF010000552.1 GCA_011390535.1 Deltaproteobacteria bacterium
TCTCTTACCTCCGTCCCCATCTCTCCCCATCTCTCTCCTCCGTCCCCATCTCTCCTTTCTTCAGCAGGCAGTTTCCTGTTTTTCGATGTATTTTTCGTCATTTCGGGGTTTCGGCTTTGACAGATGGTCTTCTTTCTTATTAGAAACAATAAGAGGCATGCAGCCCCCTGACGCTGCATCTTTGCTGTCAAAAAGGAATGAAAGGAATTAAAGGATGATGAAAGAAAAAACGGAAAAGAAAAAATTCAGGGAACGCGCAAATCGAGCACGCCGCGGCTTGCTTAATGAAAAAAAGAAATACGGTTCCATCAATGACGGCTCCGGCAAGCGTTATCGGGCCGGCGTATTCTATTTGTTATCCGGCGATGTTGAAAAGGCGCTGGAGTTCTATTCATGGTATGAACAAGAGTTCTCAAATGACGGTGGCGAGCCTATCTTCAATCTGTACTGGGCTCTTGCGCACTACCGAGCCGGCAACATTGATGAAGCGCGTGTTAACCTGCAAAGCGCCATGCTGGAAAACATCTACATGTTACCTTTAGTGTTTGGCGAACCGATGAAAACACTCGAAATTTGGCACCCTTCTAATTTTAATGAGCCGGAATACCTCTTTGAGGTCGAAGAGTTTCTGGATGAACCCACCATTGAAGAACGGAAATGGATGAAAGAGGAATTTCGTAGCAAACGATTTAAGGATTTGCGCAACGGCTACATTGAAACTTATAAAGCTCTGTCAAACGAACGGGATTTTGAGAAAAGGGGCAAAATTTTAGATGACTGGCATCAATATGCTGAACAGTTTTTTCCCTGATCGTCTGCCGGCAACTTCAACTCTAACCTGCTTTTCCGCTCGCACTCCGCCGACGCCAACGAGTTCGGGCGTTAACCGGAGATAATGCCGAAAAACAAACAATTCGAAAACACTATGTCTAAAAACACGTTAAAGAATATCCGGAGTGCATTACGTAAGTCCGCCAATGAGGCGGATGCCCGCATACTAAAGCGTTTCTTCAAAACCGGCCCTGGGGAATACGGCGAAGGCGATCTATTCATCGGCGTTCGAGTTCCCGCAACACGTCGTGTTGCAAAAGAATATCGAAACCTTTCCTTGGCCGATACTCTTACATTGCTCAAGTCCGACATTCATGAAGAACGTCTCCTTGCCTTGATTATCCTCACCCGGAAATTTCAAAAAGGCACACCTGAAGAACGGGCGGTGGTTTACGGACAATACTTGGATCATACAAAGTACATCAATAACTGGGATCTTGTAGATACATCCGCTGCGCATATTGTGGGGGCCTATCTACAAAACAAATCACGCAAACCATTACACGCCCTCGCTCGCTCAGAATATCTCTGGGATCGGCGGATTGCGATCATATCCACCTTCCATTTCATCAAGAATAATGATTTCGACGAAACACTTACGATAGCCGAAATGCTTCTCTCCGATACGCACGACTTGATTCACAAAGCAGTCGGCTGGATGCTGCGAGAGGTCGGCAAGCGGGACATAAGCAAAGAAAATGACTTTTTGTTGAAGCACTATCGAAATATGCCGCGAACCATGTTGAGATATGCCATCGAAAAATTTCCCGAGGAAATTCGGAAGCAGTATCTGAAAGGTACTATCTGAAAGGTGCTATGTGAAAGGTGCTATGTGAAAGGTGTTATCTGAAAGATGCTATCTGAAAGGTGCTACAAAAAAAGGAAAAACACACAACATGCTTGAGAAAATAAACCGCCTGTTCAGATTTACATGGTTTCCTCTCGTGCTTCAGCTAATCACCCTCGGCGTGTTTATCCTTTTAATCGCCGGCGGTTTGGCCGCAAACACCGATGACATGGTGTTCGCCAAGGTACTGCGGAACACGAACACGGCCAACTTGATTGTCTGGTCCTATTGGTGGCCTTTGATTATTCTGTCGTCAATATTTCTCGGGAGGGTGTGGTGCACCGTATGCCCTATGGAGCTTGTGACCTCACTGGCGGCAAAAGTGGGCCTTAAGAAAAAGCCTCCGGCTTTTTTCCGCAACGGATGGGTGGTCACCGGATTTTTCATCCTCATTATTTTTATCGGCGTCAACACTCTCGCCATCCACCGAGTACCGTTTCGAATGGCTGTCTACATGATCATCCTCTTCTTAACGGCCGTAGCTTCGGGGCTGATCTTCTCGCGCAATACGTTTTGCGCGCACGTGTGTCCAGTCGGGCGCCTGCTGGGAATTTACGCCCGTCACGCACCCTTCGGCTGGGGAGTAAAAGACAAAGATGTTTGCAAAACTTGCAAGGACCGGTCATGTATCTCGATGAAAACGGCCTACAACTTTCAAGGGCACAGTTGTAATGTCGGCCTCCGCCCGGCCACCCTGGATGACAACACTGACTGTCTACTCTGTGGTCAATGCCTCAAGGCATGTGATCGATACAATCCTGGAGGCAACGAGCGCCCGAATCCAGGAATATTTAGGCGAAGGTGGTTCAAAGACCTGTTGACGGGCAAGCAGTTAACCGCCTCACAAGCCTTGTTATGTCTGGTGGTCTCAGGATTCGTGATCGACGAGGTGTTCTCCGAATGGAGTTTTACCAAAAAGCTCTTACGAGGACCACCCGAAAGCCTAGCACAAGCATTCGGCGGCGGCCCATTGGCAACCGGCCCCATCAATGCTCTGACACTCTTCGTCGCCCTGCCCCTGCTCCTCTGGCTCTTACCCTTCGTCTTGTTCCGAATAATCGGCGGACGAATGCGGTTAGGGGAGTTTTTCCTCCGATTCGGAATCGCTTTTATCCCGATAATGGCAGCCGCACATGGTATCA
>JAABSF010000553.1 GCA_011390535.1 Deltaproteobacteria bacterium
CATTGAAACAGAAGATACGAAAGAGGTCACAAAAGAAGGAGATAACAAACCCAAAGGCAAACCCAAAGGCAAAAACAACGGCAAAAACAACGACAAAAACAAAACTACCGAGTCCCCCTCTCAAAATACCACCACTCCTTCCCTAGACAGCATAGCCTATGAAGCAATAGTATTGGGCCCATGCCCCAAAGAAACAAAAACCGAGCTTGTGGAGGTGGTCCGGTTAAGACCATATCCAGCGAGGTTTTGCATTAAAAAAGAGCTGACCACCGGCTTGGACATTAACCCAATCAAGTTCCTTGACGGGCGGCCCGTAAAGGCAGAGCGTTCAGCGCTGAAGACCATAGAATGGGTAAACAAAGGCAGTAAGCTTTTCAGGCTGGCCTCAAACAAAGCAGGGCAATGGGAGATCTTGGAAGGCGATAACACGCGCATCGCCGACCCCGACACTATTAGGGAGACCTTGGGCTTCCTCACCGAAAATAGGGCTGTTTCCTTCAAGCGCATCGACCCAAATGGTATCAAGGAAAATTCCCGGTGCCTTGTTTACTCCACAAGCACCGGGAGCAAAACCGGTTCAGTGTGTTTAGCAAATGATTCTTCACCG
Source organism: Deltaproteobacteria bacterium (assembly GCA_011390535.1). Taxonomy (GTDB): domain Bacteria; phylum Myxococcota_A; class Polyangia; order HGW-17; family SLPX01; genus SLPX01. The sequence continues at coordinate 608 of JAABSF010000553.1, forward strand.
GAAAACCAAGTCGCCGTAGTCAGAGATAAAGAACCCATTGCGCTCATAGTTCCCGATAAAATATCCAAAATCATCACTGCCGATCCTCTTCATTTTCAGAGCCGGGTTTTGTTTAGTTACAGGTTGCCCTCTCTTCCCAATCTTTTGATAAACAGAGATGGTGTAATGGAGAAACTTTCGATGATAGGTTCTTCACATAACCTGATGAGCCCTGTGTTCGGGAGGCCGAACTCCACTGCATACTCCAGGCTCGGTGCGCTGCTCTCTCGATTTGCCGTAAAAGAATTTGTCTCTCCTGCCAAAGCCAAAACAATCATCGGCAAACCAACCCTGACCCTGGAGGTTAAGCCGGAAGGGACCATAGACAAAGACAAAATCGAAACTTTCAGGGCTTTGTTGACCGAAATAGCTAACCTTCTCTCTCAAGGAACTAAAGCAATCCGCCTTGAAATCGGTGAACAGACAGCAAAAGGCGAGTGTTACGGAAAAATGGAAAACACAGCATTTTTGTTGGATAAAAAGAGCTGCCAAATTCTAAATACCCCATTAGCGCCCCGACAGATCTTCCACCACCTGTCGGGCCAGCTGATTGTCAATATGACTTTTTGTAGAAAAAACTCATGTGTATCGTTCAAAAATGAAAACGGAAAATGGGTACCAGCGTCAAAAACCAACGACGCCATGCCATCCCAATCGGTTATCAGAAACAGGTTGGCAATGGCGCAAGGGTTAAGAGCACTGGAAGTATCACATTACACTTCGCAGAAGTCACGCCCTCCATCCGCGGGACGCATTTGTCTCGTAAGAAAAAAAGCGCAAGGGGCCGACCTAGGGGTTCACGAAGATGCTAAAGCGCTCTCGAAGGAGTGCCTATACATCGGAAAAGAGACTGTTGATGCAGAAAAAAGCAAGGCCCGTTTTGTGTGGGTTGAAAATCGCCCGGTGATCTACAAAATTCCCCAAACCGTTGCCGAGAGGCTCATTGCACCATTGAAATAAAACAAGCTAACCTCCCTGCCCTCCCGCCCTCCTAACCTCGTACCCCTAACCTCCCACCTCTTACGCGCACCCCCGATTCGTCTCGTTCCGTCGAGGAGGTTAACAAGCAAAGATTCTTCACGAACACTAACCACTACCCGCAGGCGGTGGGTTTACGAGCGCCTTGTCGATAACCGAACAGGCCGTCGCCTTCAGGCGACGGTCATTGACGCAGACGACGGAAACCCCCGCATTGATGCGGGGGAGCTTCCGCATTTGGGTACTGCGGACCTCCCAAAAGCTTCGTTCAAAGGCGGTGGGCTTCCACCTCTCCTCAAAGGAGACAATGAACTCTTTCTATTTTTCCAAAGTAACTTCTTTAACTTGAATAGCCATTTGACCAATGGTTCTCATAATGATGGCGGTGCCCCCTATGGGAATCATTGAGCTCATGTCATCCACCGCCAAAGAGATATGAGTAACGCCGACCCCCGGCTTTGGACGAGTACCATCAAATGGAACCCACTTCCCTCCTATCCACACCTCGGCCCACATGTGGTAGATGAATATATTTTTTTTATCCATGAACTCCGGCGCAAACAAAAGCCCGGACACAACCCTGGAGGGCAAGCCGGTCGCTCGTGCAAGAGCGGCAAGGAGATAGGCGTGCTCAGAACAATCGCCCCTGCGACCTTTTGCCACATCCAGCGCTGTCGCGGCAGCGACTGAATAGTCTTTGGCTTTAATGTATTTAAATACGAACTCTTCCAGTCTTTTCGCGACCTCCAGCCCATCCGTGGAACCCCGCGCCGCCTTTCGCGCCAACTGAATGATTAGTGGTGCATTTGACTGCAGAGTCGGCGAAGGCCTCAGATAAACCCCCATGTTAGCATCTTTAACTTTCACCGGCAGCTTGGTAGAGCGCAGCTTTTTGTGCTCCGGTCGCCTCACAGTCAAGATATACTTACCCTTTCCGGCCGGTTGAGCTTTCTGATACTCTGTTGAGAGCAGCTTTGCGTCGGGGTTGGATAAACTCACTAAATAGACGGCTTTTCTTCCACGTTTATAAGCCTCCATGAGGTTCCGGTTTATATTAATAAACGTCCCCATCATAATATCGAATGCCCCCCCCCGCCGGCCGGGAGGTCGAGCTTCATGAGGGCGAGTAGTTTCAGAAGAATTAGCGCTCTCAGAAGGGCGGGTGCTTTCAGAAGAATTAGCGCTCTCAGAAGGG
>JAABSF010000062.1 GCA_011390535.1 Deltaproteobacteria bacterium
GAAACCCGATCCCCCCGGCGACGGGTTTCTTCGGTTGGAATTTCAAGGAAAACAACAATCTTCCTCAAACAACGGATGCCAGCGATTACCATGGAACCGCGGTCGCAGGGTTGGTTGCAGGGGGCGTCAACAACGATCTGGCGGGGTTGGGAGTGGCGCCGAATGTAAGTATTATGCTGCTTCGCGCTGAAGTTTATCTACCCGGCACCAGAGACCCTCAGAAGATCAAGCGTGAGTCCATGGTGAGGGCTGTGCACTATGCTCTTTCCACCCGTGACATGGACAAAGGTGAGCCGGGGGCAAGCGTGATACAGATGAGCATCGGCACCATGCTCAGTCATGAAAAGTTCGATCCGCTGGATCCTACGATGCCTTTTTATAATTGTGTGCAGGAAGAAAGAGCCGGTGTGGTCAACATACCTGATGACAAGTGGGAACAAGGGCTTCAAATACTGGCGTAAGAATGGACCGAAAGAATGGAGGGCCTGCAGGATAACGCCCTCATCGTGATCGCGGGAAAAAACTGTTTCGTTGACGTGGATCTTGAAGGGCGATTGCTTTATCCGGGAGGATTTGCGGTGAGCCGGTCCGGAATAGGCCTGGTGCATCCACAGATGATCAATGTTGCCAACGCAACCACGTGAACACTCTCTCTGAATGATGTTGAAGAAGGAAAAAGGAAAATACTCCCGGCTCTTCACGGCATGACCAATTGGGGTGAGCAGACCATTCAAATCGCCGCGGCCGGCTCATATTGGGAGGTTCTTGCACCACATCCCGATAACAACCCGGAAAACAACCTTGTCACCACAACCATCACCGATTGCCATCCAGAACATTTCAGATGTTCCGGAACATCTTTTGCGGCGCCCCTGGTTTCGGGAGCTGCAGCATTGTTGATGAGCCTGGCGCCGGAATACTATTATATGCAGCCCATGGCACTCAAGGATCGCATTTTGAGAAACGCCTGCGAAATGCCCGGCGAAGGATTCGTGGAGGAGTCCCGGTTTCTGAATGTACTCAACATATTGGAAGATAACCGTATATGCCCCTCTCCTCTCATACCGGCGGCGCCGTGAGTGATGTGGCGGTTTCGACTGTATATAATAAGGGAAAACCTTTTGAAACCCGGGAGGCGGCAATGTGTAAAAAAAAACATAAACCAAGATTGGGACATTTTATAATATTTGTTCTTTTTATTGGGCTGACGATACCGGGTCGGCTTGGTTGCATGGAAGAAGATTCGGGTTCTCCGCTTTCTCAGCCGGATATTCACCTTCCTGTCTGTGATGAGGAATGGACATCCACTGTGAGTTGCAGACCATTCAACGCTGGTGGAGGCGGAGCTGCCAACTATTGGCGTCCTTCCAGATTGTTTCATGCCGATTCGATTGACGCTCCTGCTGAAATAAAAAAAAACAAACCTTTTCTGGTTGTGCTTCCCCAACATGAGACAGGTAATTGTGGAAGCGCAGTTCAATGCACTGTATGGTTGGACTCTTCATCCAGAACCGTGTTTTTGCATCCTGTGATATTTTGGGGCTACTCTCCATGCCCTGGAATTGGCATGCTGTCGGGGAAAAGGGCGTACTGCGTTGTGGAAGGCTTGCGTTTTCCCGGAGATTGGGAAATCAGATACACGCCGGAAGACGAAAAAGCGGTAGAGGGTTGGGGAGAATTGCCGAGAGCCACCATAACGGTTTTGGAGAATTAGAATGATTTCATCCTTCTTGTGTCCAGGGGGCCCGGGCGGTAGTATGCACGAGCACGCAATGCAAAAGAGCGGAACTTAAAAACTTACTTTTCGGGCGCTCGCATTGAGAGTCGTCGTGTTTTTTTGATGGAAGTGCGTAATAGATAGTTCGGAGAACGAAATGAAAAAATTTTTTAATATCGCCGGGCCGTGTTTACCGGAAGAGCATTATATGATTCCCCCTGATCGCAGGTTGGGACAGATACGGGAGCTTATTGACAAGAAGGCTTATTTTATCATCCATGCTCCACGCCAAACCGGAAAGACAACTCTGATCCGATCTCTTTCACGAAAGCTGACTGCTGAGGGAAAGTATGCTGCGGTCACCGTGTCTCTTGAGAGCTTCACCCGCCCGAGCGTGAAAGAAATGATCCCGCAGATACTGAAAAGGATGGAGGAAGATTCAAAAATACAGCTTCCGGAAAATTGCCTGCCTCCATCCCGGGATGACTTTGCAGCAGATCCAGACATAGCTTTGCGTTCTTTTCTGTCTACCTGGGCGGCCGGTATGGATCGTCCCCTCGTCCTTCTCCTCGACGAGGCGGACGCCCTTCCGGGCGAGGTGCTCATCTCGGTTCTTCGACAGCTCAGAGATGGATACACCTCCCGGCCGGCGCCCTTTCCCCAAAGTCTCTGCCTGGTGGGTATGAGAGACGTGCGTGACTATCGGATCAAGGTGAGAGAAGACTCCAACAGCCTGGGCACCTCAAGTCCGTTCAACATCAAGGACGAATCCCTCACCCTGCGATGTTTCACGGCTGAAGAAGTGTCGGAGCTGCTCGAGCAACACACCGAAGAAACCGGCCAGGTTTTCGAAAAAGACGCGCAAGCCGAAATATTCCATCTCACTCAGGGACAACCCTGGCTGGTAAACGCTTTGGCAAACCAGCTCACTACTCACTACGCTGCTCTGGTGAAGGACAGAACACAGCCGGTAACGCGTGATCATGTACTCCAGGCAAAAGAAATTCTTATCGAGCGGCGTGACACGCACCTGGACAGTTTGGTCGACAAGCTGCGAGACAAGAGGGTAAAATCGGTCATCGAACCCATACTCATCGGAGAAACGGCCGGGGGTGAAGTGTACGACGATGCGTTTTCTTACACCCTTGACCTGGGCCTCGTGGCGGTGCGGGATGGAAAGCGGCAAATTGCAAACCCAATCTATGCCGAGATCATCCCTCGGGTTTTGACCTACATGTTACAGACTTCCATTGACGAAGAGCCCGCGTGGTATGTCGCGGAAGACGGAACCCTGGACATGGTAAAGCTGATCGAGGCGTTCATTCAATTTTGGCGGCGCCACGGGGAAGTTTTGCTGAAGGGAATGAAGTTCCAGGAGGCCGCACCGCACCTGGTTTTCATGGCGTTTTTGCAACGGATAGTAAACGCCGGCGGGGTGATAGAGCGGGAATTTGCGCTGGGAACGATGCGAGCGGACCTGTTCTTGAAGTACGGCGGTCGGGAGGATGTAATCGAAATCAAGCTGCAACGCACATCATACACCTTGCCCGACGGGCTCAAGCAGGTTTCAAAATACGCAAAAAAGCTGGGCCGTGACACCGGCTACCTTTTGATCTTCTACACCGGATCGAAGCTGGAATGGGAAAAACGTGGTGAAGTCGAGGAAATTGAACATGATGGCGTGAAAGTGATTGTGCTTCGTGTGTAGAATCCGATTCGAGAAGTCGCAGCAAGGATCGAAATGGACCCCAGGGTCGAAAGAACTCCCTGGTCGAAGAAAAGCTTAATCGCTAACACTTGTCACCATTCGCCCCGAAGAAAAGCTTAATCGCTAACACTTGTCACCATTCGCCCCGAAGAAAAGCTTAATCGCTAACACTTGACACCATTCGCCCCACTTGACACCATTCGCCCCGCTAGCCTGGACCTGTCCACTTTAATCATTTAGTATACAGAGATCATGATGACAAAAGAAACGTCGTCTAAATAAAAGTCGTCAAAAGGAACGTCGTCAATTGGAATGATGACAAAAGGAACGATGTCAAAAAAAACACTTAAAACACTAATAGAAAAAGGTTCCATAGTGACCCCGGGCGGGGTCATTGAACAGGGAGATGTGCTCATTGAAGGCGAGCGGATCGTCGCAGTGGGCACCGACCTGCGAAAGACCATTGAAAAACATGACGAAGTGACATTCATCTCAGCCGAAGATAAAATTGTCTTGCCGGGCGGCGTGGATGCTCACACTCACCTGGATATGCCCCTGGAGGATTTTTCCTCGGCAGATGATTTCAAAACAGGGACAATAGCCGCAGCGCTTGGAGGCACCACCTCTATTGTAGATTACGCTGAGATCGGGCCCAGTAGCATGCAAGAGGGGTTCTCCACCTGGATGGAGAAAGCTCATGGCCGGGCTGTAATCGACTACGGCTTCCACATGACCGTCAAACGGTGCGATCCGCAAATCCTTCGAGAAATGAGCCAAATGGTGAATCAAGGGGTAACGAGCTTTAAAGTATTCACCGCTTATCCGGGAAGAATGATGCTCTCAGATGAGAATATCTTGAGAGTAATGAAGAGGGCCGCAGAGTTAAATGCTTTGGTGGTGGTTCATGCTGAAGACGGTGAGCTCATAGAAGAGCTCATCAACCGAAAAAAAAGAGCAAAATCCCTGGATCCCATTGATCATGCCCTTACCCGGCCCTCGGCGGGAGAATGCCGAGCGGTGAGGCGCATTGTCGAGATGGCCGAGATAGCCGGTGCGAGGGTGGTCATCGCGCACATAAGCGCTCTCCAAGCCGCTGATGTCGTCCGTGAAGCGAAGAAAAAGGGAGTAAAGGTTTACGGTGAGACCTGCCCGCAATATCTCTGGCTGGAGCAAAATAGGCTCAAGGCTCCGGGAATTCAAGGGGCTGCTTTTATTTGTTCTCCTCCTTTGAGAGATATCACCCATTTAAATGCGCTCTGGGAGGGGCTGGCGAACGGATGGATAGACATTCTGTCCACGGATCACTGCCCTTTTAATATTAAAGGACAGAAAGATCTCGGTGTCCTGAGTAACGGTGGATTCGATTTTACAAAAGTACCCGGGGGCCTGCCGGGAGTGCAAACCCGATTTCTCCTCGCGTACGCGGGGGGTGTGCTTGCGGAACGTTTCGACCTGGTGCGCCTGGCTGAAATCACCGCTACCATACCAGCAAAGGTGTTCGGGTTGGCTCCACGTAAAGGTGCCCTTACACCCGGAGCAGACGCTGACATTATTATATTGAACCCCGGGGAGACCACTTCATTTGACGCGGTCGATCTCTCTTCCAATCTCGATTACAGCCCTTATGAGGGAATGAGGATGGAAGGGTTGGTGGAAACCGTCTTCAGCCGAGGTGAGTGTATAGTCTCGGACGCGCGTTTTATCGGCGAAGCCGGCCGTGGAAAGTTTATTCCCCGTCACATAGATAAAGGGGCTGAAGATAACCGAGTCAACAACTAGGGATCAAACACACTTATAGCAAACTTATAACAAGCTTAGAGCAAACCTAGAGCAAGCTTAGAGCAAGCTTATAAAGAGAGAGGGTCTTCATGACTTATTGTTTTACTGATTGTTTCTGTGTTTCATTAGCTCCACTCACCGTCACAAAAGGTTCCATCCGGGTGGAAAACGGCCTCATTTCGGAGATCGGGGCCGACGTAACGCCGGCAGCCGATGATGAAGTCATATCTCTTGAGGGTGGTGTCGTCATGACAGGTCTCGTAGTTGGGCATCATCATCTTTATTCGGCCCTGGCCAGGGGAATGCCCGCCCCTCCGAGGGCGCCGAAAAACTTCACCGAGATCCTTGAAAAGATCTGGTGGGTGCTTGATCGTTGCCTGGACAAAAAAAGTGTAGAGTTATCCGCGCTAGTCGGGCTACTGAGTGCTGTCCGGTGCGGCGCCACCACGGTAGTGGACCATCACGCGTCACCTTCCTGCACAACCGGCAGCCTGGATATCATGGGCGATGCTTTCAGAAAAATCGGCGTAAGAGGAGTCCTGTGCTATGAAACGTCTGACCGTGCGGGACGTGAAGAAGCTGAGAGGGGGATCGCTGAAAACAAGCGCTTCGCTGAAGCAAACCAAAACTCGAAACTGTTACGAGGGACAGTAGGAGCCCACGCATCTTTTACATTGAGCGATGCATCCCTTAAAGAAATCTCCGAAGTCTGCTCCCGACTCGACGTAGGGATCCACATTCATCTCTTAGAGGGCTCGGCAGATAGAGAGATCTCCATCAACGAATACGGTGCCGATCCGATAAAGAGGCTTATGGACTTCGGCCTCTTGAATGAAAAATCACTTCTGGTACACGGCGTACATATGACGCCTGAGGAAATTGACATGGTGTCAAAATCCGGAGCTACCTTGATCCACAACGGACGATCCAACATGAACAACCGGGTAGGAAGATCTCCCCTTGGTTTGTTGGAAAAAGCCGGTGTAAGAATAGCCCTCGGAACCGACGGTATCGACGGCGATATATTAACCGAAGCCCGCTGTGCTTTTTTCCGTGGAAGTGAAGAACCCTCCCCTCCCTCTTTCGGACTGTCACTGGATATGTTGGCACAAAGCCAGGCCATCGTCGCCCGGAGCTTCAACCAACCCATAGGGAAGATGGAGGTAGGGGCACCCGCAGATTTCACCATACTGGATTATGACCCCCAAACACCAATGCATGAAAACAACTTGGCCGGACACCTCATTTTCGGAGGGTTGGGACCTGAACATGTAAGATCAGTAATGGTAAACGGAGATTTCATCCTGCGCGACAGAAAATTTGTACATATAGATACACAAACAGTTTATAAACAATCCCGCTCAGCCGCAAAACGGCTCTGGGCTGATATTGAAAAAACCTGGAACAATTAGCATCGTGGTCAAAGAGTTGAAATACAAATCTATAATAACTGAAGAACTCAATAAAAAAGGGGTCCTGGGGCTCATCGGCAATACCCCGATGGTCCCCATCAGGCGTCTCAATCCAAATCCGAATGTTCTGGTTCTGGCAAAATATGAAGCGCTGAATCCCGGAGGCTCCATCAAAGCCCGCATCGCGCTCAGCATGATAGAGGCTGCGGAGCGATCAGGTGAGCTGCACTCGGGAAAGACAATTTTAGAGGCCACTTCCGGAAACACCGGGATAGGGTTGGCTATCGTAGCCGCCGTAAAGGGATACCCGATAATTTTGGCCATGTCCGAGGCCGTGAGCCTTGAGCGGAGAAAAATCCTGTCGGCTTTGGGAGCGGACTTTCTTCTGACAGATCCAAATCGTGGTACGGACGCGGCAATTGAAGCAGCTTACAAGTTGGCCCGTGAAGAATCGGATAAATATTTTCTCCCGGACCAGTTCAACAATCCAGCTAACATTGATGCCCACTATCACGGAACCGGCTCGGAGATCTGGCGCGACACAAAAGGCTTGGTGACTCATTTCGTAGCTTCCATGGGCACCACCGGGACGCTTATGGGTTGCTCCAAACGTTTAAAAAAGATGAACCCCGAGGTCAGAATTATTGGGGTGGAGCCTTATCTGGGGCATAAGCTCCAAGGGCTGAAGAACCTGAAAGAGGCCTATGTTCCCGGCATATATGAGCACAATGCCTTAGATGAAAAGATAAACGTAGTGGATGAAGCGGCGTTTGAGATGACTCGCAGGCTCGCCACTGAAGAGGGCCTCTTCGTGGGGATGAGCTCGGGCGCAGCGATGTACGTCGCCCTGGAAAAAGCAAAAAGCCTCAAAGAAGGGGTAATGGTTGTCATACTACCTGACGGGGGAGAAAGATATCTAAGCACTGAATTGTTTGTAGTGCCGGAAGCCGAGCAAACGGAACCTGTTGAATCGGAACTGCGGCTCATTAACACTTTCAGCAGAAAAAAGGAGCGTTTTTCCACCCAAGAAGAAAACAAAACAGTCCTATACACATGCGGCCCCACCCTGGATCAGCGCCCACATTTAGGCCTCTATAGACGAATAGTCCTAGCCGACGTTTTAAGGAGGTACCTGGAATACCGCTACCAACACGAGGTTAAGCACATAGTCGGCCTCGTGGACATGGACCAAAACGTTTTGGCCGCTGCAAAACACAAAGGCATTACTCCGGAAGAAATTGTAGAGCAGGTCAGTGCGGAATACATGGAAGATCTAAACAACTTGAATATTCTCCCTGCGACAGATGCTCCACGAGCTTCACAGAACACAAAAGACATGCTCGGGTTGACCGGACGATTGACCGAGGCGGGGTTGGCTTATGAAAAGCTCCGTTCGGTATATTTCCGTCTGGACCGCTATCCCGAGTATGGTCGTGTCTCCGGTATCGACCTAGACAAGATCCGTATAGGGAGCACCGTTGACCTGGATCGGTATGAGAAAGTGGACCCCAAGGATTTCACGTTGCTGCGCAGAAGCACCCTGGCTGAATTGCGAACAGGGTTTTACACCGAGAGCGAGTGGGGGAACATGAGCCCATCATGGCATCTCCAGTGCGCAGGACTGGCCATGGCCGGTTGTGGTGAAAAATTTGACATACACATCAGCGGAACCGATCTCATCTTCCCCCACCACGAAAACACGGTGGCGCTCGTGAGATCATTGACCGGAGAATACCCATCCAAGTTCGCCTTGCATGCTGAGATGATACTTGTAGATGAAAAGAAGATGTCCAGAAGCGGAGAGACGGCAGTGACTATCCCTGAGTTGTTGGAGATGGGGTTTACAGGGCGGGTCATCCGATACTTTCTATCCACGACGCATTACAGACAGCCCTTAAGGTTTTCCGTTTCCTCTCTGGAAGCATCGCGAACCTCCCTGAACAGAATTGACGACTTCGTGATAAACGTCTCCAATGCTTCAGGCAAAGAACATGAAGATGAAGTGGACACATGGATCACCGAGCTGACAACTGAATTCAAAAAAGCAATGGACGACGATTTGAATGTGTCTGCAGCCATGGCATCCATTTTTACGTTTGCCCGTCGAGTAAACACAATGCTTGCCAAGGGCCGAATCAGCAAATCTCAAATCTGCACAATTTTGGAAACCGTGAGAGCACTGACCAGCCTTCTTGGGTTCATGCCCGATGCCGGATGCCCGGCGGGGCCTGAAATAATGGAGCTTATAGAGCGGCGAAACAAAGCTAGAGAAAATGGTGATTATGATATGGCCGACACGATTCGTGAGAATCTCTCCCGGCGTGGCATCATGGTCGAAGATACCCCTGGAGGCACAAGGTGGCGACGAAAAAGAGCCTCGGACGATTCATGACTGAAACCAGTTCCAAGGCCAGAAGCGCCATTTCCAAATACGGCCTGCCGAAGATTTCCTTTTTTTGGTGGGTTGCTCTTCATCTTGAGCAGGTTCGGATTTTTCTCCCGAAGGCTCATCCACCTTTAATTTAAAAGTAGCTATGCCCAACATAGTTCTAGTTTTGAAGCTATCGGCCAAGCTCCTCTTCCCTTTGGGCTTGGCCTCATCAATTACATTGATAGTCTCCAAGGTTTCAAATGATGCAGCCGGAATACTCTGGGGTGCCCTATCGTAAACCTCTCTGATCCTTGTGAGCCACTTCTCGAAGACAGCAAACTCTTCTTTGGTGACCAGGAGCGCAAAGACTTCTTCTGCAAAAGGAACATTCCAAGGTGTGTTCAGTACTTTCTCCGGGACCGGATGCCCCTGTGATTCAGCATAAGTTACAATCTCTTGCCTCAACCCATCCAGCTCTTTTTTCTGGTCTTCTCCGAGAGGAGCGCTCCGATATAACTCATCACAAACATACAGAGACGATCTCAGCCGCTCCCGCAGGTCAGGTATCGTCTTTTTGAAAGCGGCTACCTTATGGCGGGCATATATCTCCACCAAATCTTCACGGCCCATGAATCTTTTAAATGATTCTACTGCATAAGGAGCTGACAGGACTTTGGAGTTCCGCCTTATTATGTCCAGTATATTCACATCTCTCCCGCCGGAAATCAAAAGCCTCGCCGGAGTATCATGCAAATCATCTTTCAGCTCTTCGATTAACTCGCGGAGCTTGTTGTTAGCATCTCGAAGGATCAAGTCCGGATCATCGAGATGCTCTTCTCTCTCAATCACTCGCATCCGCTGCTGAACTTTTCGCCGAAATTCATCGATCTCGGAAAAAACGAAACGCACAGGAGTAAATTCTTTCCGGGCTTCACTCCACCAATCCTGCATGGGCTCCACGCGACTCTTTCCATAATCCTCCCTTAAAAGTCGACGAAG
>JAABSF010000554.1 GCA_011390535.1 Deltaproteobacteria bacterium
ACTCTGTGGTGTCGTATTCACAGTTTGCTGTGCATACCAAGTCTCCTCCGTCAAAACCTAACCCAACACAAGTCTCCCCGCCAAAATCATCTCCATCACACTCTTCACCTTCTTCTGCTATCCCATTTCCACATTCAGCCGGGGTGTCATTGAAACACTCTGTGGTGTCGTATTCACAGTTTGCCGTGCACCCCAGGTCTCCTCCGTCAAAACCCTCATCTTGGCATGTCCGGTCCCCAAGATCGTCTCCGTCACACTCTTCACCTTCTTCCAATATCCCGTTCCCGCACTCTGGTTGAATCTCTATACACTCGCTGGTGTCCAGCATACAAGCGTCCGTACACCCCAAGTCACCGCTATCGTAACCCAAACCCTCACAAGTCTCCCCGCCAAAATCATCTCCGTCGCACTCTTCACCTTCTTCCAATATCCCGTTCCCACATTCGGCCGGGGTGTCGTTGAAACACTCCGTGGTGTCGTGTTCACAGTTTGCCGTGCATCCCAGATCTCCTCCGTCAAAACCCTCATCTTGGCATGTCCGATCCCCAAGATCGTCTCCGTCACACTCTTCACCTTGTTCCAACACCCCATTCCCACAGACGGGGTCATCACCGGTACAACCGGTGAAATCAAAAGCTGAACAATCGTCGCCGCAGCTCAAAACGCCTCCAGAGTATCCGAAGGATTCACAGGTCATACCTTTTAGATCCGTCCCATCACACGCCTCCTCTCCCTCTGCTACGTTATCTCCACAAAACTCGCTTCCGGATGATGAATCATCGCCGCACCCTGAAAAACCGGTGACAAGCAGCAGACAAAACACCGAGGCGAATACCTCTTTACCCAAAACATTGCATCTCATTTGTTCCTCCTTCAATCTGTGAAACATACTAACCTAGTCAGGTTTATTGTTTGTCGTCCTAATACCTTGAGATTTACCAGTTCTTCCTTCTTACTGGTTTTATTATTCGATCTTTCCGATTACTTTTTTTCCTGCCTGCATTCAAACTAAAAGCTTTTCCATACTTTTCGTCAATGGTGTAAATACTAAATGCCATCCTACACAAGCACACACTGAAGATGATGTCTGTGCTGACATTTCGTTTTTGTTTGGCTATATTGTTTTAACTTATTCTGAATTGATTTTTTTAGGAAGTGGCTTTGAGAGTATAATTGAGACTATAATTGGGAGTAATACATAATGCTAACTGATGGTGTCCTGCAACTTGTAAAGAACGTGAAAAAAAACAGAGTTCTAATCTGTTTGCTCCTCATGGCTACCGCTTTGATGACCTGGAGTAATTGCAGCGTTGTGGTCAAAAATAAACTCAATGAACCTCATATTGATGGGTGGGAAAATGAGCGCAGGGAAGAAAACCCCCAACTCCTCGTCTCTGGGGAGAAAATCATGATCCGCCTGAAAGGGTTCGGAACAACAGGGGAAAACGTCAACATAGAGTTTCAACACGAAGATGAAGAAACCAGTGTTTGGAGCACAGACGTTTCTCTCGAGGACGAAACGGGGGTAAAATTCTTCATCCCCACAGGGCTCCCCACAGGAAAATACAAAATCAAGGTCGCCAACGATTTTGGGAGCGATGAGATCCGAGTGTCATTGATCAGGTATATATTCGGAATCTCTCCTGAGAGTGGTTCATCAGGGTGGCCGGTTTTAAACGGGGAGGTTATGGATCCAATTGAATTGCCGAACCCATGTCGGGAGCCTGAAAAAATTATGGACCTAAGGGTACACTCTTCAGGCCGCTGGGCCTTGGGAGTTTGTGGACAAACTCAGTTTTGCGCCACAGGCTGCAGGTTGGCTGCTCTTTATATCCCAACGTTGGAGTGGACAGATTTATCCGCCCCAACGGTCTCCTCTTTGGAGATGCCATGCTTTGCGGATGGCGCCGACCTAACCGGATACTCGACATGCAAAGACTCCGGCTCAAACACTCTGTGCAAGTTGAATACTGATGTCGGCCCCGGAGGCCCGTCCCTAACGTTCGAACCGGTAATCGCTTCATTCACTGGCCCTCCCGGGTTCGAATTATTAGACGGCTTCTGCGGAATCACACAAAACGCTGAACGTCTCTTGTTAGAGGTTAATTCGCTTTCGGCAATTGGGAAGAGCTTGGCGATTGTGAAAATCCCTGAGTTAAATGACCCCAGGATTGTACAAAAAGAATGTGGGGGCACCATTTCTGTAAACATAGTTGTGGACGAGATAGGAATACCCTCACCAGTGAGGGCGTACACCAACCTAATCATAGTTCCCGACACAGATAACAACAGCACCCCGAAGAAAAGTCGCCTGATGATTGTAAACGCTGCGAATGCCTGCGTCGAAAGCTCCGCATCTGATTTAGACTACAAGCCGAGAAAACTGGTGTTTGCTCCCCATGACGACGAGTTGGCGCTGGCGTGGACGGAACCTCATGGTTTGAATACGGATACGGTTATTGAGGTCTTGGGGATCACTGCATCCCCACCCCCACCTGCGCTCTGGAGATCTACACACATTGTCGATAATATGAATAGCCCCTTATCAGGTGTCTGGGTCACGCTGGGGGAAGAGGTCGGGGTCGCCATGTGGTCTTCAAGAATTGCAAATTCTTTAGAGACTCTACTGGTTTCAACATTGAAAGAGAACGGAACAACTGAAGTCTCAGAACCGGAACGACATAACTTCCCGGAACCCGTTAAGGGAGTTGCGGTTGAACCGTCCAGAAGAAATCTCTTGTTCGTCGCCACCAAAGACGGGGTCATAATTCACGATCTCAAACCAGGGGCGGAGCTCAGTGAGCACTTGACGGGT
>JAABSF010000555.1 GCA_011390535.1 Deltaproteobacteria bacterium
CGTGGTTGGAGACGGAGATGGAGCGGTTTGGGACGGAGGAGATGATCAAGATGGTGGAGATTTAAACGATGGCGGCGCGGACCCTGACGGGGGGAGCTGGTCAGGGCCGGAGGTTGAGGTGGTGTTCGAAAACGGGTTTCCACGGCTGGCTATAGACGGACAAAAGGAGTGGCCTTATTTCTTCGCGGCCAACACGCAAGTCGGGCTGCAGGATAATTGGGAAGCTTTTGATTACCAGCTTCAGCTCGCACAGCAGTTTTCCGTGATTATCGTCTCCATGGGTATGAATGCATGGGATTTTTTGGATTCCAACGAACTCTCCCCTGATATGCGGGAGGTTTTTGATCGTGTCGCGTTGAATCATCCCGATGCTTATTTTCTACCCAGGGTGTTTGTGCACAACATGGACGCTGAAGGGATTGTGCAGCAGGATCTCTCGGGGGATGAAACAGATCACGTCTTTAACACTATATCGGACGAGTGGATAGAAGAGAGACAAGAGAGGCTGAAGGAGCTTTTGCTGCACCTTGATTCAGAGTATCCCGGTCGCATAATGGGGGTGCATCTTTCTTATCTGGAGACAGGTGAATGGTTTTATCCCGAGTTGTCTAATGGGCTGTTTCCGGACTACAGCGATAGTATGAAATCCGCCTTTTGCGACTGGATGGGTTTGGGCCAGGGAGACCCCGGCTGTGAGGCTCCCACCGCCTTGCTGCGGGATACCCCCAATGTAGGAAACGCTTTCTTGGACGCAACGGAAGGCGGCGCCGAGAGAGCGCTCAAGTTTAATCAATTTCTTTCTGATCGAATCGTGACGGCCACATCCGGGCTGGCCCAAAGTGCGAAAGAAGTCTCGGGCGGGAAAGCAATGGTTATGACTTTTTACGGTTATCTCTACGCGCTCGCCGATAGCCGGCTCACGAGCAGCGGTCATCTCGCGCTCTCAACGCTGTTAAATGATCCTAACATCGACGCGATTGTTGCACCGTATCAGTATGGTTCAGAGTCGAGGCGCTTGGGCGGAGCCATGTTGCCGCACGGCCCCATGGATTCACCAACACTGTATGGCAAACTCTGGATTCATGAAGATGACACCCGCACTCATCTTTGCTCTCCCTGGGGTTCGTTTTCATGTAATCAAGCCGAGAATCTTACACAAACGGTATACTATCTCCGCAGAAACGCATTTACAGCGGCCTTGCATCAAAATGGTCTTTACCTCTTCGATCTTCTCTTGGGGGGCTGGTTCGGGCAACCCGGGGAACAATCATCCACCGATATATGGCTGAATGTAGCGCTCATGCGAGAGAGGTTTGAGCGTTTGAACAACACTTCAGGGCCTCAACTGACACCGGAGATAGCTGTCTTCGTGGATGACCTTTCGTCTGCGTATTTGCCCGTGGGCGGAGTCGCAGGGCAAGGCGGTAATTTTAACCGGCGAATTCAAAAAAATGTCACCACAGTTCTCTCCCGGCTCGGGACACCGGTGCGCCACTATCTTTTGTCGGATCTGGCCCACCCGCAATTCCCGCATGATAAGATAAAAATGGCTGTGTTTTTAAACGCGTTCCGTGTTGACTCAACCATGAGGCAGCACATCGAAAACAAATTAGAGCAGGGAGGAAAAACTCTCGTCTACATCTATGCTCCGGGTGTCATGGATGAAAACGAAGAGGTTTCGGGGGCTTTGGCATCCCAGCTTACAGGGCTCGCACTTGAGCTGAACCTGAACCCGGCCGCTTTAACCACTGAAATACAAGGTGACGGGCCGATCCCCGAGCTGACGGCTATCGCCGGAACCCTTTACGGGCCGGATTATGGTGTCTCTCCATGGCTTCATAGTGAAGACGGTGACGCTGATGTTCTGGGGCGTTATTTCGGCCGAGGAGCGGGAGAAGCTTCTTTTGTCTATCGCGACATGGGAACTCACAAGGTTGTTTTCTCAGGGGCTCCTTCGCTGCCGGTGGAAGCATTTATCGGCTTGGCCAAAGATGCAGGAGTTCATATATATTCAAACACGCCGGGCGACAACATAGAGGCGAACGGAAACGCGTTGATGCTGCATGTTGATACCGATTCTCCCGGGCCGCGCACCATTCAGCTTCCCTTCAACGCCTTTGTGGTGACTGAAGACACTTTGGGTTCCGAGGTTGAAGTTTGCACCAATTGTTCGTCATTTGAGACGATGTCCATGGATGGAGGAGGAGTAGTTGTTTATTGGATCGAATAAAGAAACGACCGGCCATGAAGAACACAAAGAAGAGTAATTAACAAAGAAGAGTAATCAATAACAAAGAAGAGCAATTAACAAAGAAGAGCAATCAATAACAAAGAAGAGCAATCAATAACAAAGAAGAGTAATTAACAAAGAAGAGCAATCAATAACAAAGAAGAAAAAAGCCGGGAAGGGCTAAAGTTAAATGGAAAAACTAATTAAGACATGGAAACATCGGATTACGGTTCATAACGCTGAAGAGATACTCGACAATGTTCATGTAAAATTGGACCATGTACCTTCGGCGGTCTATTGCGACGAAGAGGGGGGATGTTATTTTGATGAAGATCCGGATTATTTTGTAAAAGCCATTGAGAAGATTCTGGACAAGATTGGGGGTGAGGGATGGGAACTGGTTAATGTCTCTTTGAGACCGAATCAAATGATCTGCTTTTGGAAAAAGGCTTCCTAGAAAGTCGACTTGCTTGAGGTTCGTTGGTGTGAGGTTGGTTGGTGTGAGGCATTCTTCTTGAAGAGGTGTTCTTGCCGGGAGCTACTGGATATTTATCCATATTGGAGCGGTGAGGGCTATCTGTAC
>JAABSF010000556.1 GCA_011390535.1 Deltaproteobacteria bacterium
TTAGTTGTGAATTCCTTTGGCGCAGGAGGAGGCGGCAAGGGCTCATCGGGAGCAGCCTGGGGCTCGGGTTTAGTTGCAACCTCTTTTGGCGCAGGAGGAGGCGGCAAGGGCTCATCGGGAGCAACTTGGGGCTCGGGTTTAGTTGCGGCCTCTTTTGGCGCAGGAGGCGGTGGCAAGGGCTCATCGGGAGCAGCTTGGGGCTCGGGTTTAGTTGCAACCTCTTTTGGCGCAGGCGGCGGCGGCAGGGGCTCATCGGAAGCAGCCTGGGGCTCTTCTTTTACAGCGGTCTCTGCGGCGGACTCTACTGATTTTATTGCAGTTGGTTTCTCTGTTGATAGAGCTTTCGGTTTCAACGGTGTCGACTCTGCACCAATGGGTTTAGGCTCCGGTCTAGGAGGAGCCGTCGATGACTTTTCGGTGTCCTGATCTTTCTCGTTTGTTGCTTTCTTGGGCTTACCAAAAGACGGCAGTGGTGGGATTACAACAGAGCCCGGGATAGGTGACGAGTCTTTCCCATTTTTAGAGAGCGGAATTGCCAGCGGTGTATTGTCTCTATCAGGGTGTGCTGCGATCTCCTCTTGCATCGGGAGGGCTTCGATTTTTCCGAATTTCTCATTTAAGTCGATCTTGGTTTCTTTTTTCTCTTCTTTTCCCGAAGGAGCTTCTTTTGTCTCGCCCGTTTGCTCTTTTTTGCCTTGTGTTTTCTCTTTCTCGGATTTTTCAACATCAACTACCGAGCGCTCTGTTTTCTTTTCTTTTTTTCCGGAGGCTTCTCTCTTTTCCGTTGTGGATTTGTGGCTGTCTCTCTCTTCGACTATATCGGTTGCCAGCTTTTGATAGCTCTCATCTACCAGTACAGTTGGGCCTTCTCCCCCGAAATCAACGGATAGTGCAGTATTGGAAGGGGAAGACTGTGTCTGTGGCGGTTTGGTTTCTCCGCTTATCTCTCCTGTAAGGGAGGAGAGATGGTTTCCTTTCTCGTATCCCTGCCTCTTTTTTGTGTCTCTTAAAGATGGCTGCAACACCCACAATGCGGCTGTATCCAGTCGAAGATGACGATCTGTTATCTCTTCTTCGGAGATTGCATCTTTTTCTTTCATTCCGGCGGCTGAGACTTCAAATTCAGATGAAGGAGGAGGTGCCACCAAAGGCATTCCCGGCCGGGGTTCTTTTATTACTTCTTCTGTGTCTGATGAGAGAAGCTCCGGATTCTCGTCTGAATGACCTGTTCGAGGGGTTGATTGAGATATTATGATTTCGCCGGATTCATCAACGCTCAAGTGAGATGGCGAACTGGGTGTTCCAGCGTCATTGTTTTTTATTTCAGAACCACCATGGGAGCTTTCTGCGTCCCTTTCAGCATAGACACTGGAATCGCTCCCGGCAGCCTCGGGTGTGCCATTGAAAGAATAACTTCGAGTATCAACCTTTTCAGGTTTTACTTCGTTTCTTTCGTTCGTCTTTGTGGTTTCCGGGGAAGACGACTTGCGCTTCCGCCGCTTTTTTTTCTTTCGCGCCAAAGGATTTTTCTTGTGATTTTATGGGAGGAGTTCTTTTCAGGTGCTCGTGTAAAATCGCCGAAAGGTTCATTTAACCACATCTTAAACAAGAGGCTCTACTGTGTTTCATAATCTGAAACGGAGCCCGACAGCCACTAAAATGAGTCAGAACCTATATTCCAGCTCCCGATACAAACGTATCCTCTACGTTCACCGATCAAAGCTTTTACACTGGATCGCCCTCAGTAACTTCCTCCGAAGTTTATGCATGACCCTGAATATCCGTGAGTCATGTGCAATATTTCGCTCTTTTTTTACCGACAAGGGCCATAACATACATAAGTCTCATGGGCCCGCAGGAAAAAACATCTAAATTGTCATTTCCAATATGCCTCAGATTATCAACTTTCGCAAACAGATCAACTCGCAAACACATCAACCGGCGAAAGCGTGGCTCCTTTAGCCGGATCACCTCTTTCCTTGTAAGAAGTCGCAGAATTGGTAGCGGATTAGATTTTACGATTAGATATTCGTTGAAATCAAACAACTACCAAGGTGCTTGCAGTAATTCCCTCTGCTTGCCTGTAATAAAAACTTGTTGACAAATGCAGTATGTGTAGCTTAGCCTCAAAAAAGAGGGTTTTGTTGGGATGAAAAATATAACGCTGTAAAGAGGGAGGTGCATCATGGGCGTGGGCTGGTCCTCGATCCCCCAGAGAACCGCAGCCGGTGCCTGCGGTTGTACGGAACAGCAGGTCACTAGTGGAGAATGTCTTGACGAAGTCTGTCCCGAAGACCAGGAACGAAACCTTGCAAATGAACTAGCTTGGTGGGCCATGAAAAGCCATGATGTTCAAGACCCCTCCACCTGGCCCAACGTAGGATATAACGGGACCTGCGATCCGGCGGAATGTCCTCGATGGATTGATGACGACGAACCCAGAGAGGAAAACCGACCCGATACCTGGCGGCAATACGCCATAAACAAGTATCTTCCGTTTACAAGCATGTCGGAAAACAGCCGCCGTCATCTTATGTGGCAGTGGAAAGATCACGACCATGGATCTCTGGCCGACAAGATGGTCAAGGCCAGAACGGCGTGGCAGGACCCGGCCGCCGGAACCTATGAATATTACGAAGCAGACCGGCTGGAGGAATGGACCGTGGATTTTTCAGAGCGCACAAAGCTTTCCACAGGCGGCGGATGCGCAAAGATCCCGTGGATTATTCAAACCGAAACCGGAAGAATCGCGGACCTGATGATGATGGTGGTAAAACCTGAAGGTTACACCGACCCCATTCCGT
>JAABSF010000557.1 GCA_011390535.1 Deltaproteobacteria bacterium
GCTCTGAAAAAGCATAATAAAGACACAATATATGTCTTGACGGCTGATCATGGTGAGGCTTTCGGAGAACACGGAACATCAACACACGGGACATCTCTGTATGATGAACAAATTCGGGTTCCTTTCCTCATCGCCGGTGGGGGAGTACCTGACAAGGCAATAAACGCTCCTGTAGACATAGCTTCCATCGCCCCTACCTTACTATCTCTTGTTGATGTACCGCTCCCTGCCACAATGGAGGGCAACGACCTAACTCCTTTTATGGCGGAAGCCCCCGAAAGTGCAATACCACCAGCTTTTTCGCGTCTCGCCATACCTGATAGAAACCTGCAAATGGCTGCCGTGGGTAAATACAAACTCATCCGCGACATAAAACACAACACACTGGAATTGTTCGATATCTCGAAAGACCCCCAGGAGAGGAACCCACTAGACATAGACAACTCAAGAGCAGCACGCAAAACAGCATCCAAGCTTCTTGGACACATCAAAGCCTGGAATAGACAGTTGCAAGGAGAGCTGACTACCACTAAAGAGACTGAAACAGATTACAGCCGCCTCCTTCTCTCCACTGACCCGGAGGTTCGTCGCAACGCAACAAAAGCTCTTCTTTCAAGGCCCCCGGACAAAGAGCTATCCGACACCCTCACAAAACTTATGGAAAAGGATCCGGATCCTGAAGTTCGACATAGGGCGGCGATCCTGGCTGCACGCTTGGGAATAAAAGAAGCCATGGACCCTGTGGAAAAGTTATTGGAGCGCCCCGATGTTCCGATACAAATGCTCCACGCCGGCGCAATGGCGCTGGCGAACGCAAATCGAAAGACCGCTGTGCAGCCCTTAATTGAGGTTTTTCAACACACATCAGAAGCTCAGCCACAAAGGGAAATAATAAAGACATTGGGGCTTTTAAAAGATCCCGCAGCTCTTGAGCTCCTCTTGAAAACAATGCACACCCCCGGAATAGCGCTTCAATCTGTGAGATCAATCGGCGAGATAGCCCACCCCAAAGGAACAAAACCACTCCTGGAGAAGCTTGAAACCCCGGGCACTCAAGCGATCTTGAGAGCTGAGATTTTGAGAACGCTTGGAAAAATCGGGACTCCTGCTGCTCTTAAAAGGATCAGAATTGTTGTTGAGCAAGATCAAGATCAAGATCCATTGGTCACAGCAGCAGCCCTGTCGGTCCTGACCTTAAAAGAGGATTTCGATTTAACACCCACTGGGTGGAAAAAACTAAGCCGACGAAAATTATCTCAACACTGGCCGGCGGATTGCGAGCTTGGAAAAGGATGCAAACCACCTCAAGACACAACGCTGAGAGTTGTGTCGCCAAAGCTACCACCAACCGAGGAAGAGATCCATTTGCAGATATGGATTGTCTCGAGAGGAAAAACTTCCAGTGAAATAAATATCACCCCGACAGGACCCATTCAGGGAATGGAATATGAAAGAAAACAGTTCTATGACGGAGCGGTGGTCCTGCTTACCGCTCCGGTGAAACAAAAGAACGGCAAAATAGCTGTCTCTTTAGGTTTTACCAAGTGGCCGGAGGAGATGAACCTCCAGTGCATACTGGTCCGAACCATATTAAATAAACAAGAGCGATAGGTAACGTATAGAGAATCAATAAAGGAAACCGGCGAATACATGAGCGAAGAGAATGGCTTCAAGGGGAAGTCACAACCCGAAACAACTTCATCGTCCAATGAATCATCAGAACGCACACCGATTGCTCCGGCCGACGTCAACATGAAGGATTCCGCGCCGCCAACAAACGAACCAATGAGTGTCCCGGAGAATCGTGGTGACGGCAACAATCCGGATTTCCCCAACGACACAGATTCGATCTATTCAGTCCTCGGCATTTCTTATAAAAGAACACCAGGCTACCTTGGGTTCGGCATGTTTTTACTGCTCACCGTGCTGGCCTTTTTGGCGGCTCTTATGATAAGCGTCATCTTGCACGGGATAAGAGGAGAATCTCCCGGCACCCCTCCTACCCCGACATGGATGGGCATCGAGGCTGTTTTGGGAAGCATTATCTGGATACCTGTGGCGCTGCTGGGGGCACGCCGCAGCAGCCTGCAAACCAGCCAGGCGCTCTCTTTGCGTTGGCCCACCTCCCACGGCTGGAAACTCTTTTTTCTGGGAGGAGCCGCAGGGGTTTTTATGCTCACACCGGCGGTCTGGCTGCAACAAATCTCTTCACGTTTTCTCCCCAAAATCGGCACCAACCTCATTCAACAACTTGAAAAGCAAGATCCATCTCTCCACGCTCTGATGCTCATTTCACTAGCAGTAGTCATCGCAGCACCACTTGCAGAGGAAATTTTTTTTCGAGGCTTTGCCTTCCGCGGAATGACAACCAAAAAGGGCTTTTGGCCTTCTGCGATTTTCATATCGGTTGTTTTTGCGGTGATACACATTGAACCCGCAAACATATTGCCCATATTTGTGCTTTCTTTGGTTCTATGTTGGTTTCAGTGGCGAACCTCTTCGGTGATACCGCCTATTATCGGCCACGCCACATACAATGGAGTCCAAATAATCGCCTGGCTTTTCGCACGCAACAGACCGGATTTTGATCTGGAGATGGATTCCAGCTCCCAGCCAATCCCTATCTCAGCTGTGGCCTTGAGCGCTTTTTTACTCATGGTTATAATTTACGGAGTTCTGGTATACACACCTGCTCCCGCTGTTTTAAAAAACAACAGCGTCGCTGATAGCCGTGGAGACGTTAAACAAATGAATTCACCTGAATGAAAATAATGCAAACGAGGAGGTCAC
>JAABSF010000558.1 GCA_011390535.1 Deltaproteobacteria bacterium
GAGGTCTGAGGCCATTTTCTCTACCAGTTTGTATCGCTCAGGGTGGACTGCGGAGCGGTCCAGGGGGTGTTTGCTCTCGTAAACACGAAGAAAGCCGGCGGCTTGTTCATAGGTTTTCGGCCCAAGCCCCTTTACACCCAGGAGCTTTTTTCTTGATTCAAAAGCTCCGTTCTTCTGACGGTGGGATATGATCCTGTTTGCAAGGGTGGGGCCGACACCTGCAACATAAGAGAGCAGGGAAGCGCTGGCGGTGTTTAGCTCCACTCCTACGCGGTTGACGCAGGTTTCCACTACCTGATGAAGTTTGGTTTGCAGTAAGGGTTGGTGAACGTCGTGTTGATATTGGCCCACTCCGATGGATTTAGGATCTATTTTCACCAGCTCCGCCAGCGGATCCTGAAGACGTCTGGCTATAGAAATCGCTCCTCGAACTGTTAGGTCCAGTTGGGGAAATTCTTCTCTGGCGATGTCCGAAGCGCTGTATACACTAGCTCCGGCTTCGTTGACCGTTGTGACGATGATGTTTTGAAGCCCGGAATTTTCTCGGATCACTTCTCGGGCCAATCGCTCTGTCTCTCTTCCCCCGGTGCCGTTGCCCACAGCGATGGCTTCAGGGAGGTGCTTTCTGATAAAAGAGGCCAACATTGCTTTGGATTTCACAATCGCGTCATCGCCTCTGGCCGGGTATATTGTGATGTTTTCCAGATATTTACCCGTTCCGTCTACTGCGGCACACTTGCAACCGGTGCGCAGCCCCGGGTCAATCCCCAGCACCGGTCGTCCTCCGAAAGGAGGTGCCAACAAAAGGTTTTCGAGGTTTTCTGCGAAAATCTCTACCGCGGCTTTATCAGAGCGCAGCTTGAGATCTACTCGAAGGTCTGTTTCTACTGCAGGGATCAGGCGTCGCTTTATACCGGAGCTGATAGCTTCTACGAGCTCTCCTGAGAAGGGAGAGGCTGGGTTCATGTTGAATTTGCTCTCTACCTGAGCCTTGAAGTTGTCTTCGTCAAATTCTATTGACGCCTTCAAGACTCCTTCAGTCTCACCTCTCCTTATGGCAAGATAGCGGTGGGAAGGGATTTTCGCGACAGCTTCTTTGTAATCATAATAATCTTCGAACTTTGTTCTCTTGGCTCCCTCGGCTCTATCAGCCCCTTTCGATTCGTTGTATCCGTCGGCTCCCTTTGTTTCTCCATCGGATCTTTTCGTGGCAGCCTTAGTAGAGAGTAACCCCTCACTCCACATGATCTTTCGCAGCATGCTTCTCACGTCGGCGTCTTCTACAACTGTCTCTGCTACTATTTCTCGTGCCCATTTGAGTGCATCTTCAGGGGTTTTTACGTCTTTTTCGTCGTCGATAAACGCACGGCCTTCTTCCAAAGGATTCCCATCAAGCGGTTGGTCGAGAATTCTTTGAGCCAGTGGCTCCAGCCCCTTTTCGCGGGCTATGGCTGCACGAGTTCGACGTTTGGGCTTATAAGGCAGATATAGATCTTCCAGCTCTGTCTTGGTGGAGGCTGCTAGGATCTTTTTCTTTAACTCATCGGTGAGTTTGTCCTGCTCTTGGATACTATTTAAGATGGTGTTGCGTCTCTCCTCCAGCTCCTGGAGGTAGGTTTTTCGTTCTTCGATGGTTCGGATCTGTACCTCGTCCATGGACCCCGTGATTTCTTTTCTATATCGGGCGATAAAAGGTACGGTCGCTCCTTCTTTTAAGAGGGTTATAACCGAGGCCACCCTCGTTGTATCGAGTGAAAGCTCTCCGGCTATTGTGTTCAGTATCAAAGACTCCGCCGCCGCCGAATCAAAACCTCCGGGCTTGCTCATGGTTATCTGCTCCACATTTATTTAAGCTGTTGTTGCAATTAAGCTGTTGTTGGTAGAAATGAAAAACACATCCAAGAAAACTAAAAAATTCATCTGGGTTGAATTATGACAACACTTCTTCAAGTTGCCGACATGCATATTCAAAAGACTCATCATTGATATCCTTATGGAGGACCAGTCTCCACAATCCGTGCAAGGGAGGGTAGAGAAGCACGTCTCTTTTTTCAAGCTCTCCTACAATTTCCATGGGGGTTTTGTCCGGCTTTGTTTGCTTGAACCAGACCATATTGATTTCGGATCCCCTGCTCAAAACATCTACAGAATCTATTCTGGAAAGAACACCCGCCATAGCATGTGCTCTTTCATGGTCTTGGGCTAAACGATCGATATTATTCTCAAGGGCGTAGATCCCTGCTGCGGCGAGCACCCCCGCTTGTCTCATTCCTCCGCCGAGGAGCTTTCTGCCTTTTCGGGCTTTTTCGATAAAATCTTTTGACCCGCATAGCAGAGAACCTACAGGTGCCCCGAGGCCCTTGCTCAAGCAGAACATGACCGAATCGGCCAATGCGGCTATTTTGGATGCTTTTATTCCCAGCGTGATGGAGGCGTTGAATATTCGGGCGCCGTCGATGTGAATCGGGATAGAATGTTTACGGGCTGTTTGAGCAACCGTTTCCAGATTCTCCATGGAGGGGACCGCACCGCTGCTGTGGGCGCATTCCAGGCAGATTAAACCTGTTTCCGGGTGGTGAATATCAGGTTCTCTTATGGCGATTTCCACCTCCGAAGGTTCCAACTCGCCCCAAGGAGCGTTCAAAGGAACCAGGGTCACCGCTGAGATGATGGCCGCCGCGCCTACTTCATGCTCTTGTATGTGACATGGACGGCCACAAATAACCTCATTACTCCTGTTTGTATGAGTAAAGAGAGCAAGCTGATTGCCCATAGTGCCGGAGGGCACGA
>JAABSF010000559.1 GCA_011390535.1 Deltaproteobacteria bacterium
GCCGAATACATGGAGCAACGTCACCATCGGCGGAGGTTTGTCGGAAGATACAATGGAAAATATTTTTATTCCGAAGTTCGCTGAGTTCCTGAACAAAGAGGCTCTCGAGGATCCTGAAGGTAAAATGGGTTATTTTGCCACAGAGTTCATGGACGGCAACTGCTCTCCCACACCCGAAGGTTGTGAGGAGGTAGTTAACGGCGAAGGTGAATGCACTGTATGGGATCCGGTGAGCGAACCCGAGGGTCCGGTGATAACCGAGACCGAAGTCCGGTGTTCAAATTTGATTGCGACAGCGTTTAAGCCGGATTTGGATTCAAATGGGGACGGCGTCAAGGACTTGTGGACTATCGGTTTCATGGCCTCGGCGTTTCCCATCACTATTGATGAGTAGAAACCCGCACCTGAAAGCTAGACGGCTCTAGATAGAGGGGATAACTATAAATAAGGGGTTAATCTACTTCAGGGCCGGGGCAGCCGAAGATGAAATCGACTTCGGTGACTTCGCCGTTTTGAAGCATGTCGCAGTAGCTGCCGAAGAAGGTAATCGTGCCTTGGTCAGGATGATAATCCCATCCGTGGTTATGACCCTGGGAACGTGGCACAGCCTCACCATCAAAATAGATGGCAACGTCATCAGGGACGGGCGGAAGCTCGGTAAGCTCAAAAGAGCATGATGGGACGAATATTCCACCGGCGATTTGGTCTAGAGCTTCTTGAAGAGAGTCTGCGTCATCAGCGAAGTAATAATGTGGAGGGCCGTTGGGTTTTGGTTCTTGCCCGGCGAGGGCGGCGTCGTTTAGTACCTGGGTGTCCAGACCGAAGAAAGATGAGCCAAAGCCCAGTACGAAAGTGTTGTAGCCTGCGGAAGCCAGATCTTCAACTGCTTGAACGGTCTCTTCGTTGCTGGATATATCAACATTAGGAGGATCGCCGCCGCAGTTGGGGGCGCCGTCGGTTGCGAACAAAACGTATTGACCTTCAGGGTTTACCGGGATCGTCTGGTAGTAAGCGAGTGCTTCTATTAGTGCGTACTGTGCAGGTGTATTTCCCCCGTAGCTGATGGAGTTGAGATAATCCATTATCGCCGAGCCGTTGTTTAGATCGATTCCAACTCTGGCGCCGGGGTCAACGGCACAGTCTTCATCAGTCGGGAAGACAGTGAGCCCAAAACGTATGTTGGATTCTCTCGCATCCAAAAGCTCTTGGAGCGCATTTTTCATAATGGTCCATCTTGTCTGTCCGCCGATAAAACCTTCGGGGTTTAACATCATTGAGCCCGAACGATCTAAAACAATGAGTAAATCAGGTGGATCACCGAGGTTAACGATCTCAATTTCTTCAGTCTGGGCCCCGCATATCTCTGCGTCGTAACCTACAACTGCGTCTATAAGGCCCCCGCCGTCATCTTCAACCACTTGCCCATCGGGTTCCACCGCTGCGTCTTGATCCTCGTTGTTATCGTTGCCTGTTTCATTTGTGTTATTCGATCCCGTGGCTTTTGGGGAACAAGCCATAGAGATGGATAAAATCAGGGCCAGGCTGAGGGTAAAGAGAACACCATTCCAGGTTGATTCGTTTTTCTTAAGAATTTTTCTAAAAATCGAAAAATACATAATAATTGCTCCTTGTTGCCTCTCTCTCCCAATTAATCGACGCAAAAAACCTTTGCTTTTGAAGAGCAGTGGGCCGGGGCAACATGTGCAGGGTTGTTTGCTTAGCCTGACTATACATCGGGAAAAAGAAAAATCCAACCGGTACTTTTTTGAACCAATAATCAAAAGTCAGAGATGATCGTTAGATGTCCGTTATATGAATGATAGGGAAAAACCGAGCCCGGCTGAAATTATCAGGGGGTTACAAAAGGGGGTTACAAAATCCGGAACCAAATCTGTGCGAAAATTATCTGAGCCACAATGGCCACTGGGTATAAAACCGTATATGTGCTGGAGGCGTGATCGTTTCCTATCACTGCATTTGCGCTCTCAAGGGCCACCGTGTTGGCCAAAGATCCAGAGGTGCAACCGATTGTCTCGACAAGATCATGCCTGAGAAATTTTCTGGAGATTAGCATGGCGCC
>JAABSF010000560.1 GCA_011390535.1 Deltaproteobacteria bacterium
CGGCGACCAAACCGACGATGATCCCAACTATTCCGGGGACCAACATTTTGGGCCCTAGTGAAGTGAAAGCATCCAAAAGTCCATGTCCTGATTGGGTGCCCAGCGCCGCCAACAACATAAGAGCGCCGATTTTTCTGATCACCTGCAGAGATTCGCCGGGCATGGAGAAAAGAAGAGGCCCTATGCGCCCCATCCAACCTACAAAAAGGGCGACAACTAGAATGCCCCCTGCGATACCTAGTTTAAATCTAATCCCGCCAGGGAGGCTGAGTGGCGCAAAACCGATCACCGCGCCTACAGACATCGCCAAAAAAGCGGGGAGCAGGCGAACTTTGTAAAAGGAGTGCAAATCATTGCCGAGGTAGTCAATTACCTCCCTCGATCTGTCCTTTCTTACAATAACCACCAGCCTGTCTCCGTATCGGAGCCTCATCGTTGAGCTGGGGCTCAAGGTAAGCCCTCCTCGGCGTATGCGGGTGACCGTGGCTCCGAAACACTGCTGAAGTGAAAGTTGTCCCAGTGATTTGCCCACCACATCCTTGTTTGAGACCAAGATTCTACGAACTGAAATCTTTCGGTGTTTCTTTATCGAACCTTTGGTCTCCTGGCCTAACGTGAGGCGACAAATTTCAAGTGCTTCGGGAGTACCTACAGCTTTGACCTTGTCTCCCATACGAAGCTTCTGGTCACATGCGGGAG
>JAABSF010000561.1 GCA_011390535.1 Deltaproteobacteria bacterium
TCTCACAATCTTTATCACCCTGTCTCATTGCACGAGCTACGTCACCAGGAGTCCGGATTTCGGACAAACAGATGTTTTCAAATACTATGTCATCGTAGTTGGGTAAGATCCTCAGCCACACCCCTGCCCTCCATGCATCCAGCAAAAGCCCCGGCAATCGGTTCACATAAAACTCTTCCAGCTCGCTCTCCAGTGGACGCAGACCTTCCGACGAAACGCCGGCGACATCCATCACGAGCTGAAAAGATGCTCTCTCCACACCTTCATCTGCAAGAAACCGAACCAGGCCGGAGAGATGATTGATGGTCTCCCGTGTAACCACGGACATTGTAGAGAGATCTGTTTGAGGCAGAGCATCTCTGACAAAACGAAGGGTAGCGGTGGCATCGTCAAAGGCGCCTCTCCTGCCTCTGGCTGCATCGTGCAGACCCGGATCAGCGCTGTCCAAGGAAAGAGCAATCCTTCTCGGCGGAGTTTGAGACAAAACTTTCAGCTTCTCTTTGTCTTGCGACCCCGAAGTAAACAAAGTGGTTAAAAACCCTTTGTCTGCAAGCAAGCATAAAAGATCGCCAAGCCGGGGATAGAGCAGTGGTTCTCCACCGGCTATCATGATTTCTTGAAAACCACTTTTCTCTGGAAGACAATAAAGATCTTCTATGAGCCTTTTGATAGTATCAAAACTCAGTGACTTTATACCATAGACCGCCTGCATGGCGCACGCAGCGCAACGATTGTTGCAAACCGTAGATGGGTTTAAAACCAGCACACCGCTCAACTAAACCTCCCGGAACACACTTGAACCGTCGTCACACATTTTTACCCACAGAGAGACCCCAAACGAGAGAACACCTTAAAAAATGGTATCCATGGAGAAGCCTGTTGCATCTCCCTCTTCGTCGTGCAGCATAGAGCCCAACCTAGCCAACTCATTTCCCCAACGTGGGGAACTCGAGTGCCTGGATGTAAGCAGGCTCCAATTTTCTACAACCTGCCGTTTGAGAGCGTAGCACCCCGCAAGAATTCTTCCAACATTCAACCCTGGGGTCTCATGGGTAATCAACTCGGGGTAAAAACCGGTGGCGCGGTGCGGAGTAGTAGAGAAAACGAAAAAGTCCTCAAAAAACCTCAGCCGTGGGATAACACCGCTCCGGGGAGCCTCCTGAAAAGCTGAAGTTTTGGGAAACAACACCATTGGAGTGATCCACCGGGGGACTGCGCCCGCTTTCATTGTAGAATAAAGAGATGTGGAGGTGGCCTCTATATCTTCCCATGTCTCTCCCGGGAGCCCCGTCATCCACCACGTGTATGGCAAGATGTCACGAGAGACGAGCCCTTCCACGTCACAAAGCACATCATCAGGGGTATACATACGACCAGCGTCACGAAGCCTGGTAATAGAGCCGGACTCCACACCAAGATCAACAGTAACCAACTCAAAAGGTCCCTTCGAAAGAGCATCCCAAGCTCTGGAGGAATACGCCCCGGGTTCAGCAAACAGATTCAGCTCTCGGAGAGCTATTCCGGCATCGCTCAACGCCTCTACTAGATCGATTAGAGGTTTATCTCCGAAAATAAAAAACGGGT
Source organism: Deltaproteobacteria bacterium (assembly GCA_011390535.1). Classification (GTDB taxonomy): domain Bacteria; phylum Myxococcota_A; class Polyangia; order HGW-17; family SLPX01; genus SLPX01. The sequence continues at coordinate 1,585 of JAABSF010000561.1, forward strand.
CCTGAATCGTTATGATATCCCGCCCCTCACATACAAAACGCTTCACCTGCTCTGCAAGCCACGACGTAGAATGAACTCTCAAGGGCCCGTGACCTGACTCGCTCAACCCCCAGGATTCAAGACAATAAGAACAATTTCGCGGACAATGCCCCCGCACCGTAGAGAGCGCACCAAGAGCCCTATTGGCGGATATGGAGCTACGCGGTGTCGCTGACCGATAATGATAATGAGGCAACTCGTCCAGTTGTTCACATAGAGTCCCTTGAATAATCTCGCCTCTCTTTTGCTTTAAATCGTAGGCCCCTTTTTTTTCTAAAAGTCTTGTCAGCACAATCTCTGCAGGCCCTTTAACTATGGCGTTGAATATGTGCCCGTAATCCCGGGCGATTTCATGCGAAAACAAACTCGCATGTTGCCCCCCGGTAACAACCGGTGAAGCGGAATGCCTTTGCACAAAGTCTGCTATCTGCAAAGCGCCGAGAGAGGTGTGGACCCAGTTCATCCCCACGGCCACTAGGTCGGGTCCTGTCGACAGGGCTTCCATTGTAATCTGCAACCTCTCGGATTCAGAAAGGTTCTCATCACCCAAATGCAGTAGAGTTACATCCACTCCATGTTTTCGGAGATAAGCTTCTATGGAAAGAATTCCCACACCGAGATAACCGGAAGGAAGAGGTCCACGCCCACCGGCAGGAGCATCCACTCTGTGAGGAGGTTGAATCAGCAGGACCCTTTTTCCGGAGGTGCCCGTCCGGGTATTTTTCTTATGGGCTCTCTGTTTCTTCTGTTTCGCTTCTGCAATCTCCTTTTCCGCTTCTGCACTCCTCTTTTCATATTCTTCAAAAACCAAGGGTCTCAATTTCCCTCCTCCGACACCAGAAACCCGCCGTAAGACATCTCTTAAAACTTCGTCTTCGTGCCCTGTCACCTTTCGGTGTCTCAACTGTTGATATACATCCTGTGTGGGTTCGTGCACGAAACGATATGGACAATGAGGAGCATAGCCCTTTAAAAAAGCCTGCCACTCTCCATGTGGTGTAATATCCAGCAAAAGCCCGTCTTGACGGGCCTTTTTAAAAAGCTTAGTCCGAGGATATAGTCGGAGCTTAGTGAGTGGGTATTCCCTCCGCAATCGGGAGAGACCCAACTCCATTGAACGCTCAAGATTTTCCTCTAAATCTTCAATTGTTGTCCAAGGGTTGAA
>JAABSF010000562.1 GCA_011390535.1 Deltaproteobacteria bacterium
GAGGAGAGCCATTAAGAGGGCTGTGGGTAAAGATACTGGTGATCCCGGGCGATTGGTTATTGAGCAACCGTAGTACATGTCGTCTCCTGCGTAGTAACCGTGAGGGTACTCTACAGGGTCGAGGGGAGTTGCGCCCAGGGATCTGAGGTTGCCCTGGAACTGTTGGATCAGCGCCAGGTCGTCGGCTATGTCGTCGTCGTCGTAGCGTTCGTTCCACTGCAATGCTGTCTTTTCAAGCTCTTCCAGAATCCAGAGGGCGTGGTTGTGACTTGTCTCTGCTGTTCTGCAAGCTTTGAGGAGGCCTTGGTAGATGTTGTAGACGGCGTTGTTTTTGACCATGGCCTCATTAGAGTAATAACCGCCTTGGGGGACTTCGCCGGGGATACCCGGGTATTCGATACGGACTTTTTGTTCTTTTATTTCGTCTGTCTCACGGAGGCGGTATGTGAAGGTTATCTCGGTTACCATTGTGTCTCCGTCGGCTTGTGATGCGTCGGGGAGGAGCTCTACGAAAAAGGAGCTGCCTCCACCCCGGCGGCCGGGTCCCGGGTCTTCTTCACCAATTCGGCCGGCCAGAAAGAGGGTTGGGATGGTGAGCATCCCGCCGTAATTCTTTGTCTCCCAGAACTTGGTTCCCGAGACTTCGCCCAGGAGGTAGCCTTTACCGGACCGCACTTCCATTGAGACGCTGTCGGCAATGGGAGTTACAAAGTATTTCAGCTCTTCTGCGAACACCTCTTCTATTGCAGCGGAGTTTTCAAGGAAATAGAAATTCCCTGCGCCACGTTCGGCGAGTCCTCTCATGAGCTCTACATTGAAATCCAACCCCATTCCGATTGTGGTCAAGCCGATGCCGTCGGCGATATACCCTTCGGCCATCTCCAGAATGGTCGTGGTGCTGGTGATACCTTGGGTGGGCACTCCGTCGGAGAGCATTATGACCCGGGTTTCCCGGTCGGTGCTCACAGAATCGGCGGCCGTCTGCAGGCCGGTCTGCAGCCCACCATGGAAGTTTGTCATCCCTATGGGCACCAGCCTGTCCACTGCGTCGTGGAGGGCTGTGGCGTCTTCAACGGACTGAAGCTCGGAGAGTACTCTAACATCGGTGTCATAGCTTATGAGCGCCATGCGGTCTTCCGGATCGAGGCCGTCTATCAGCATGTGAATGCCCTGCTTTGCGTATGTCATCTTTTGATCTGTGGCCATGGAGCCTGATGTGTCCACTACAACCACCAGGTCAAGGGGCTTAGCCTCCAGGGTTGATATATCGATTGTGGTGTTGAATGCCAACTGAAGGGTGGCGCGATAATCCCCCCAGATCCAGTCTCGGTTTACCGCCAACATAGCCTGCAAACAGATCGGGCTCCCACAGTCCGGTGGTGGTAGTTGTGTGTAATGTTCCGAGAAGAACCCGTTGGCATCCAAACTAGCCTCTCCCGGGATGCCTCCTTCGTCCAATATTTTGCGAAATAGCCCGATATCTTGAGCGCCGTTGGTTCCCACGTTGCCTCCGCCGCCACCTGAGCTGTCGGCTTGGCCGGCTCCGCAGCCGGATACAAAGATTACCGTCATTGTTGCAATCGCTACTGCTATTATGGCGGAAGAGATCCGAGGCAATATTGATTGGGTGAATGAGTTGTGTGAGCAGGTCTGGCGTTTCATTGAGGCTCTCCTTGTATTTTATAGACTCTTTGTTCGTTCATCATGTTCAGTCAGGGATGATGCAAAGAGTGTGCCTATCTTTGTGTCCTACGTTATGTTTGAGACTGGTTTGAGCTTGAATGCAGTGATACTCGATGAATTCAATGAAAGAGCCCTACAATACAGAAAGTTTTCCTATGTTGAAATGTGTATAAGCTTGGGATTATGACAATAATGTCATGAATTCTGTATCTCATGAGTTTTGGATGTCGTGAACTTTGTATTTCATGAATCTTGGATGTCATGAATCTTGGATGTCATGAATCTTGGGTCTCATGGGTTTTGCTCGGGTTTTGCTCGGGTTTTTCTTGGGGTTTTCTCGTTTTTTCGTCTCAGAATGAATCCTTCCCGGGCTTCGCTGAACCCCGGCTGGATGGTATGTATTCTTCCATGATCGGCCTCGTCAACAGCCTCTCCTTTCTTGTCAAAGAGAAGAAAGGAGGTGTCTTCCTGTTTTATGAAGTCCGGGCCGATCCATTCCAGGGTTTCTCCCCGGCGGATTTTGTTTTTGATGTTCAAATGGAACCGCCCCGGAATATCGGCAGGGGCTCCCAGGGTTCCCAGAAAGGTGTAGCGCCTCTCGTAAGAAGTATCTGTAGACTGTTCAACTTCTTCTTTGCCGTAGTAAAAGCCGGTGCAAAATTCCCGGTGGCTGACGTTAAAAAGCTCTTCGCGGTAAGGAGCCGGATCCTCAACACCGGAATGATTCAGGGAATCTGTGGCATCCAGACCATCCAGGGCTTTGCGGTAGGCCCGGGTGACCACCGCTATGTAGTAAAGGGATTTCATACGGCCTTCGATTTTCAGACAGTCCACACCGGCGTTTTTAAAGTCCTGCAGATGATCAATCAGGCATAGGTCTTTGCTGGAGAGAAGGGTAGTGAAGTTCTCTCCTTCGATCAGGGGGTAGTATTCGCCGGGGCGCTCCTTTTCTTCCAGAACCCGGTACTCCCATCGACATGAATGGGCACAGCCCCCGCGGTTACCACTGCGGTCAGCCATCCATTTGCTGAGAAAACAGCGGCCGGAGTATGCCAGACACATAGCCCCATGGACAAAGCACTCCAGCTCCACCTCGGGGACGGC
>JAABSF010000563.1 GCA_011390535.1 Deltaproteobacteria bacterium
ATAAGGAACCCATTGCACATTATCAGAGGGACCGCAGAGACGGCCGGCCGACGGTTTTCCGATTGCAGCGCCTACACTGACGATATCATCGAAGAAGTGGACCGCATACAAGAGCTGATCAACCGGCTTCTGAATTACACTCAACCAATAACCCCGAGTCTCCAGCCGGTTAACACGCTCTCCTTGCTGAAAAAAGTTAAAGCAAAAAATGAATGCGCGGAACCATGGCATGAAGGATGCTCGAATAAATCAGGTTGCGGTGAAACAGTATCCATAGAGATTCGATGCGATTTGAATGACGGTGCTCTTCTGGCCGACGAGTTGCTCATCTCACAAGCACTTCTGAATATGGTCTCCAATGCCTGTGAGGCATCTCCACCCGGCAAGACTGTTAATATTGAGGCCAAAACAGACGGTGATTTCGCGCTGTTTCAGGTAAAAGATGAAGGAAAAGGCATCTCTCCCTCTGATCAAGAGAAGGTCTTCGAGCCCTTTTTTACTCGAAAACCGGCGGGCACCGGGCTGGGGCTGTGCATTGTGCAACGAATAGCCGACCTCCACGAAGGCGAAGCAATCATAACATCGCAGTTCAACAAAGAGAATCAAACACAAGTTGAGGTTGATCCGAATAGCGCCACCGCCGTCACCGGAACCACTGTGACGCTCAAGATTCCCTTAAAGCCGAACCTTAAAAAAGCCGACAAGCCGGAAAAGAAAAATGATGGTAAAGCATTTAACGCCTAAAAAAACCAATGACCTGCAGCAGGCACCTGAGAAATCCCGTACTGACAAGGAGAGACAGAAGTGAAACAAATATTGGTTGTTGACGACGAACCCAAAAGCGTAAAACTACTGCGGGCACGCCTCCAAGAAGACGGTCATGAGGTAATTGATGCCAACAGCATCCAAGGCGCATCGAAAGAGCTGGCCGGTGCTCTGTACGACCTGCTGATTCTGGACGTGAGGTTGCCTGATGGCTCCGGTCTGGACCTTATAGCTGAAGCAAAAAAGCTTCAACCAAACCTGCAGATAATCGTCATTACCGCTTTCGGCTCAGTGAAGGATGCGGTAAAGGCCATTAAGCTGGGCGCCAACGAATACATTCTCAAGCCCTTTGAAATTGAAGCTTTGGCGCTACTGGTGGATCGTTCGCTACGGGATGCATCCATAAAAGAAGAACACTCGTACCTGCTGAATCGACTTTTGGAGGGAGAGTCGGAAGTGAATTTGGTGGGAGAGTCCACTGAAATGAAGGCAGTAAAAGATTTAGTAGACAAGGTGTCACGTACCCGTTCCAACGTACTGATATTGGGCCCCAGCGGGACAGGCAAGGAGTTGGTGGCTCAAGCCGTTCACATGTCATCAGCGGCACGCGCACAACCCCTGGTCAAGGTCAACTGCCCCGGCATTCCGGAGCAACTCTTTGAATCGGAGCTCTTTGGTCACATGAAAGGGGCGTTCACCAGCGCTCATGAGTCCCGCAAGGGGAAGTTTGAGCTGGCCGGTCGCGGCACCCTCTTTTTGGACGAGATCGGTGAAATCCCCCAGGGGCTTCAGGCAAAGCTCCTCAGGGTTATAGAAGAGCGGCGCATCACTCCCATCGGGGGAACTCGTGAAATCAGCGTAGAAGCCCGCATCATCGCCGCGACCAACCGCAATCTTGAAGAGATGGTGCAACAAGGCAAATTCCGGCAAGACCTCTACTACCGACTCAACGTTTTTCCCATCGAGCTCCCAACCCTCAAAAGCCGGCGCAGCGACATCGCCGACCTGGCCAAACACCTCCTTTACCACATCGCCGATGACTGCGGGTTATCACTCCAAGACCCACCCATAACAGACGACGCGCTGGTGTGCCTCAAGGCCTATGACTGGCCCGGAAACGTCCGAGAGCTTCGCAACGTGCTTGAAAGGGCGCTGGTCCTCTCCGGTGGCGGAACAGTGAATATCGAAAACCTGGCGGTAGAACTGCAGTGCGCTCCCCAAGGTTTGCATTCTTCTTCTTGTACGTCTTGTGTTTACGAAGAAGAATTGGAGGGTTTCAATGCCAAAGTCGAAGGTTTCAAGAAAAAGCTTCTCATCGAAACCCTCAAAAACTGCGGATGGACCAAAAAGGACGCTGCTATTAGCTTGGGTTTGAGCCAAAGAGCTTTGAGCCACTACGTCACCCGCTACGAGTTGGATAAATACAAATCCTATCACTGACTATTCTATCACCGATCTATCACTGTTTTATCACCGAACTATCACTGTTTTATCACGCTGTTCTATCACCGATCTATCACTGTTCTATCACCGATCCGACATTGATCCGACAATACGAAGCCACAAAAAAGAATCGGTGGTTTTTTTACGATTTTTGAAAGTTTTTTTACCGTTGCCGTAAAACCGGATGCGCTTTTTGTGCATCAGAGATGTTCAACAACTCATCACAACTCATCACAATCCAATACAATCCAATACAACCCAATACAACCCAATACATGATGGCTTTTTTTCCGCTCTTTCCCATTAAGAATATGTTGGCACGACAAATGCTTACACAGCTTGACGTCTTCACAATGTCGAAGTGACAGGAGAACACTTAAGAGAAAATTGGATTTTTTGAGTCAGCCCTGAGCATACAAAAAACACGTCGAGCAACCCGGAGCTTCCGGGGTGCCGCATTTGATTTCAGCCCTGCTCGTATCCATCCCGACGAACCGGCGGTTCAGCTCTTCCACAGACCTTGGAGGGCGGGCTAAGAATACGAGTTTTCGATATTGGGCTTTTGAGGTTTATGAT
>JAABSF010000564.1 GCA_011390535.1 Deltaproteobacteria bacterium
CTTCCGATCTATAGCCGTCAATGAGATGGTATACACAATCGAGTTGACCCCTCCCAAGGGCTGGGACATGACGCGGATTCTGGAAAAAGCCGGACAAGCCAAAAAGGCAGGTTTTGATGCGGTGAATCTACCTGACGGCCCAAGGGCTTCTGCAAGAATGGGAGTGCTCTCTACGGCTACCAGAATCCAACAAGAGGTTGGGATTGAGCCCATTGTCCACTACGTTTGTCGAGATCGAAACATGCTTGGGATGCAGTCCGACCTCCTGGGGGCATATTCCCTGAATTTGCCAAATTTTTTACTGCTCACCGGAGATCCTCCGGTGATGGGTGATTATCCCAAATCCACTCCAGTGTTCGACGTCGACAGCATCGGGTTGACGAATCTGGCCTCCACATTGAACCAAGGAATGGACCTGGGGCAACGCTCCATTGGGAAACCCACTGGGTTTTTAATCGGCGTAGGGGTCAACCCGACAGCAATTAACGAAGAGTTGGAGATTGAGCGATTCTATTGGAAAGTAGATGCCGGCGCCGAATATGCTATTACTCAGCCGGTTTTCGATACAAAAGCCCTACTTAGCTTTATTGAAAAAGCCGGTGATTATCTTTTAAACCACAATCTGGAGATGATCCCCATCTTAGCAGGTGTTTGGCCTCTCCAGTCTTTTAAAAACGCCGAGTTTTTGCAAAACGAGGTGCCCGGGATCACCATTCCCGGTGATATAATGGGGCGTATGGCTGAAGCGGGTGGTAAGGAAAACGAACGTAAAATGGGAATGATAGTTGCCAAAGAACAAATTCAAAGTATTCTCCCTTATATGTCCGGCTTCCAATTTTCGGCGCCCTTCGGACGCATTAATCCGGCGGTGGAATTAAAAATATATGTAGAGAGCCTTTTGCAGGGTCAAATGAAAAAAACTGAAAAAAACTGAAAAAAAACTAAAAAAACAAGATACCCCTGGAAAGATAAACATGACAGGATGGATCGGCGGTCAATGTGAGCGTGTTTAGTATTCAGTAGGCGAAGGAGTCACTGCGTGACAAAACCACCTAAAGACAAAGACAAAAACAAGAACGATTTTGAAAGCGAAAAATCAAATACCCGGGAAGAAGACTGTTTTAAAAAGAGCCACACCAAAGAGATTGATCCTCAGATACAAGTCGTGCATATTTTGGTCCATCAAATGCAGCGCCGCGGGCACCCTGAAGAAATAATAAAAAAACTCCTTGGATTGTGGTGGGCTTTTTTTAATAAAATTGAACCACGAATCAAGAAACCCGCCATCTATGCAGCGTGTTTAGAGGGCTTTTATCAGGGCGATAACAAAGAGAGGCCCACTCAGGCCGAGCTGGCGAGAACCTATGGGGTCACCCCCTCCTCTATCTCGAGAGTTACTAAAAAGCTTGAAGCTTTTTGTATTTCAGTGCTTGAAACTATGGGCGAAAGAGAAATCCAGAAAAGCCGAACAAAGACAACTTCAGATTTCAATAATCTTTTCGAACGGGATAATGAGCCCACAAAAGACGAACACTTGTTTCACGAAACATACGCTGCGGTGCCGGCACCTTCATATCTCAACGGAGGTAGAATAGATAAAACCGTGATCGAAGAGTTTTTCAGCGCCGCCGCCAATGTGGTCAGGGCCACCCCCTGGGACATGTCGGATAAAAATCTTCTTTTGTCTGAAAACCATCTTCTAAGAGTAGTGTTCGGACCCAAAATAGTTGATCAGCGTTGGGTAATGATTTTGGGCACACAGGGTGAAGAAAAGGGTCTGCTGTTTTTTCGATCGGTTGATGATTACCATCGGTATATAGAAGTTTCGGAGAATATTCAAAAAAGAAAGCAGTTGCCAAAAGAGTTTATCCCACTACTGGCCCTCAGCTTTGACAGAGCATACAAACTTCCGCCACTCTGTCGTAAAGAAGCGATGAAATACGGCTGGGAGTTGGAATCTGCGGATGCTTATCCGTGGCTGCTGAAAATCGACAATGAGCAAAGCGAGTTAACACTCACTGAAAAGGATTACCATATCGCTACATTATGTGCAGATGGTATAGCTCGATTCATGACCGGCAATGAAGAGCTTTTAAAGAAACCCAACTCCACCACAATAACCCAAAATTTTTCATTGCCTGTTCGACCGGATAAACAGGTCACCGTTACAACATCTTTTCTGTAGGACAAGAAACAGGGGTATAAAATGAACAAAAACTACGTTTTGGACACCAATGTTTTACTGCATGATCCACGAGCGATTTTTCAATTCGAAGAAAACCGCGTCATCATTCCCATATACGTCTTAGAAGAGGTTGACCAGTTTAAAAAAGAGTTATCAGAGAGAGGCAGAAACGCCAGAGCAATTTCCCGCAGTCTGGACGCATTCCGGGCCGAAGGAGGCAAGCTGGCATCGGGCGTCGATCTCCCCCGTGGAGGTACACTGCGAGTAGCCATGGCGCTGAAACCAATACCCCAGGTGTTTCGGGACCGCCGAATGCAGGACAATTACATCCTGGCCGTAGCTCTTGAAGTGGCAGCTGAGACCCCTCACACACCAACCATTTTCGTCACCAAAGATGTGAACCTGCGTGTTCGATCAGAGGCATTGGGGTTGAAAGCAGAAGACTATGAGGCCGACAATATCGACATCGATGAGCTATACCAAGGAATCACAGAGATGTCGGTGGAAGCAGAGCTATTGGAGAAGCTGCGCACTGAACGGAAGGCTGAGCTGGATGAGAGCCTCTGCACAAACATCTTTCCAAATG
>JAABSF010000063.1 GCA_011390535.1 Deltaproteobacteria bacterium
TCGAAAATAGAGATGATCATCAGTATACATGCAGCTTACATTAAGAGAGAGATCTGCCTGGCCAGGGATCTGCCCCTCTACTTTACCCACCAATCCGGCTTTGCCCGATATCTTTCTTCCGGCAGATTCATTCCAATCGCTAAAAAGCCCATCCACCACTACTGAGCCGGACGACGTTGGCTTACACTCCAGCGTCATCGCCGAAACCAAGCTCCCGTTGAATGAAAACAAGATAACAACGGCGAAACTCAAAAAACGAACCTTTCTCATAATACCTCCATTGAAAAGGGCTGTGGGCATGAATAAAAAACACTTTCCTTGCATTATACACAAACGATACACAAGCTCTGAATTATTACTTTAAACTCACGCGCTTGTCTACACGAGCACCTTGTGGTATGTATCGACGCCCAAAAACAATGACGCAAAAAGGACCTTAAACATTTAAAATAAACGTTTAAAAAACGTTATGGTTTCCCAAGGAATCGGGAAACAGAATCCGAGCTCAAAGTGCTGTCTTAGTGCTGACTTAAAAATGAGATCGGCAGGTCCTTAAACTAGAATGTGGAGTGTTCAATGTTTGAAGCTCTGACCAAAGGCTTTCGGTCAGCCAAGCGCCGTCTTGCAGGCGAGGCCGAACTCACAGAGTCCAATATTGATGAAGCGCTACGAGATGTAAGGCTTTCCTTACTGGAAGCCGACGTCGAGTTCCGCGTTACGAAAAACTTTCTCAAAAAGGTAAAAGAGACCGCCCTTGGAGAGGTGGTTAAAACAAAGGTCCGACATAAAGGGAAAAAGCACCGACTGGGCCCGGGAGAGCACTTCATCAAAATATGTCAAGATGAGCTGGAATCTCTCATGGGTCCGGTGGACACATCCATCAACTTTTCAAAAAAAGGGCCGACCGGCATAATGATGGTGGGGCTTCAGGGTTCCGGTAAAACCACTACCGTAGCCAAACTAGCAGCACATCTTGAAAAAGAAGGCAAAAAACCACTTCTGGTCGCCGCCGATGTCTATCGCCCGGCTGCCATCGAACAGCTCCAAACCCTTGGTGAAAAACTCAGGATGCCCGTTTATGCGGAGCCGGGAAAGAACCCTCCTGATATCTGTGCCAATGCCGTAGATATCGCACTAAGAAAAGGCCGGGATGTAATCATATATGATACAGCCGGACGACTCGCTATCGACGAACCACTAATGGAGGAACTGGATCATATAAAAGAGCGGGTCCATCCGGCCAATATCTTTCTGGTCATAGATGCGATGATCGGTCAGGACGCTGTAACTACAGCCGCCTCATTCAATGAGAAACTCGACCTTTCAGGTGTCATTCTCACAAAACTCGACGGTGACGCCCGTGGTGGTGCTGCATTGTCAATTAAGGAGACAACCGGCACACCAATTAAGTTCGTTGGAATGGGGGAATCTCTGGATCGGCTGGAAGAGTTTCGTCCCGAGGGTTTGGCGAGCCGCATCTTAGGCCTGGGTGACGTAGTCAGCCTGGTGAAAGATTTTGAAGAGGTTGTTGACACTGAGAAAGCTGAAAAAGATGCCGAACGAATGCTCAAGGGCAAGTTCGACATGGGGGATTTCCTGGAACAAATCCGCACCCTCCAAAAAATGGGCGATCTCAAAGATGTAATCGACAAGCTGCCCTTCTTCCCTGATGGTCTTCCTGAGGGGATGGTAATAGATGAGCGAGAGTTGGTGAAGATCGAAGCCATTATTAACTCCATGACAAAACAGGAGAGAAGTCACCCTGAGCTTTTCATGGTAACCAGTTTCGAGAAAATCACTGATAAGAAAGGGCGCAAGAAGGGGCGCAAGCAAGTCAGTGATTTTCACCTTGACCGTGTCAGGAGAGTGGCGAACGGGTGCGGAAGAAAAGAGAGCGAAATAAAAGAGCTTCTGGTCAAATTTGCAACCATGCGCCAAATGATGATGGCGCTAGGCAACCAGACCGGCCTTATGGGCAAAATTCCAGGATTTAAAAACCTTGCAAAAATGAAACAGCTTGCCGGAATGGATATGGGAGGCATGATGCAAGGAATGGGTCAGTTTGCAGGCGGAGGCGGCCAAGAGGGTCCGGGTGGAGCAGGCTCTGGGAGACGTTTTGTCCGTTCAAAAGATAAGGTAAAAAAGAAAAAAAAGAGAAAATCAGCGCGGAAAGATCGAAAACGTTCCAAAAAGAAACGATAATAGATCCCGCTACGTTGTTTTTATAGTATCTTAATCAAATAAAACAAAGCAACGCCCGCCCCCACCACGACTATCACCCCAAGCGCTATCAATAAAATCCATCCCAATCCCGAACCATCAGCATCATTTGGTAAAACTTCGCCTTCAATTGGTTCATAAGAAACTCCTCCCTCACCTGCATGTACTATGTCTCCGGTGGGCTCCTTACAATCCTTCTCACGATTCTTCTCACAATCCTTTTGGTCACCCTCCATAGTTTCGGGCTCATTCTTTGAAGATTGCACAACAGACAAAGCTTCAGCCACTGGATCTGGATCCATTTCTTTGGGGAAATTGACACCATGCTGAGAAGCGTCGCCATCTCGAAAGCCTCTATTAACATCATTATCGAACAACTCTTGAGACACCGCATCCCCGACCCCGGCCTCTTTACTTAAAACTTCATCTCCGGATTCACCTTCTCCATCACTAAACACCCCTGTCTCAAAAACTCCACCTTGGTCTCCAATTATCTATAAAAACCAGGACCGTCTCACCCAGCTTGATGTGCTGTCCATGTTCAAGCTTCCACGCACCCGTGATGGCCCGATTCTCCACAAACACACCGTTTTTACTCTTGAGATCACTCAACCAGCATCCATCCAAGGTACAAAATATTTTTGCATGTCTCCTGGAAACATCAGGGTCGGTAACCGGCAGATGACACCCCGGATCTCTGCCTATCACAACAGGGTGTCCCAAGGGCAAACCAAAATGAGTTCCCTTATCCGGACCTTTCACGACTGATATTGATGGTCTCTCTTCAGGATCACTGTCCAGCATTTGCCGGGCCAGCTCCAACGCAAAGCTTTTTGTACATGCCCCTCCACTTTCTGATGAGTCGAATTTGGGGTCCAATATTGAAATCACGAAAGGCCCCACCGACAAAACATCCCCTGGGGCAAGAGGGCTCCACTGGTTGGAGATAAGCCGGCCACCATTCAGGCAAGTCCCATTAAGGCTCCCTAAGTCTTTTACTTGATATCTTTCTTTCCCGGGCTCCACGCTGAAATGTTCATCACTCACAGTAGGATGTGGAAGCAAGAAACCGGCTCGTTTTGATTTCCCGGCTATCAGGCGTTGTTCACCCTTCTCAAAGTCCCAATCAAAAGCACGTCCTTCGGTTTCTTTTTGCCCGGCGCCTCCCGCCCACCGCACCTTGAATCGTAACTTCATAAGGCAAACTCTCCTTCTCTCCTCCTGGAGTTTTGCGTGGATACATCCTTTAAGCCAGGAGCAAAACCGGACCACTCTTTCAGTTTAGAGGCGGCAAGTTGTCGGAGCTTACCGGGGACATTCTTGACGTTCAAGCTCTTTAAAACCCGCCTTGCATCTCTGTCTCGACCCAAAGACTTATAGCAAACTGCCAATAGATAACGCTCTTTGTGTCTTCCGGGATGGGAAGACAAGTCGGCTTCGAGTCTTTTTAAGGCATCATGATAACGCTCGGTACGAATCAAGGCAAATGTCAAAGAAAACTGGACATCGCGCTGAGATGGCCGCCCGGCCGCGGCCCTCATGAGATGCTTTAAAGCCTCCTCGTTGCGCTGAAGCATCAAAAAGCTCAACCCCAAATAGTGACGAGATCGCCAATCAGAACCATCAAACTGAAGCGCTTGTTGAAAAGAAGTCGCGGCTTCCACGTAACGACCTTTCAGATATAAAAGCCTCCCTTTCGCTCTATGCCCGGCTGCAAACTTAGGATTCAACTTCAAGGCGATATCTATGGCCCTGCCCGCCTCGGCAGACCTGTTCAAAGCAACACAGACCAATGCAAGCTGAGCCCAAACTCCTGCATCATCCGCTTTCTGGGTGGTTATTTTCAAGAGATGAACTCTGGCTTCCTTGTGTTCTCCCATCTTCAAAAGTGTCCGCACCAAATTACCACGCGCAGTATGATACCCCGGATCCACGCCGAGGGCCGAGATAAGATGGGTTCGACTCTTTTTCATTTTGCCCGCGCGATAATACAAAACCCCCAAGTTGTTATGAGCCTCAGCCAGGTCTTCATTAAAGGTGAGAGCCTTTCTCAAATGCTTTACCGCCAACTCTCTATCACCCCTCTCAAGAGCCACCAAAGCCAACCCATTGTACGCCTCTGCCATATTGGGGCGATACTCCAGGGCCAAGGAATAAGAAGCTTCCGCTCTATTCAGATCTCCGCTTTTCAGCCACTCAGCGCCCTGCTCTACCAGCTTCAAAGTCTGGGGAGAGGGTTTCATGTTAACCGGCCCACATGCCGAAAAAGAAAGAATTAAAAGGATCAGGAGTAAAGGTGCATTGAAAATCACGGCTCTCTCTACGGATTGTTTAACCACAGAGCCCATGACTGTACTCAGGATACCGAAAGGTTTCAGAAGCTCTCGTACAGAATTCAAATAACATCCAACTCCATGGCCGCTGCAGCCTCCCGTCAGCGGATAGCTTCTTGGAACAGCGATGGCGCTCATCTCCTGTGACACTCCTGAGCATATCCGAACAATGGGTGATCTCGTTCTCAGGTCAAACATCTCTTGATATTCTCCCTGATCGCTTTTCACTGATAGCCCATGGGAAGGCTTCTCGTATACGCCCAGCCGCCCCAAATGTGTCTCCAAGGAGATGATGTAGTCCAACTTGTTCTTCGCTGATACCTTCATGGGTCGCTCCTTCCAATAACTCAGGACGAAACTGCTAACTCCTGATCCACTCCCAGTGTCGGACTTACTCAGCAATTGTTGCGAAAAAAATGAAATTTCTGACCATTATTTCAAAAAAAACGTCTTTTCACGAAGTCGGCCCTCTGTATAAAAAAGGAAATCCCTTAGCTCAGACAACACCCTGAACGGGAGCTGGTCATAACACCAGCCTGTATTCAACAAAACAGCTAAACCGTTGCTTTCGCTCATATTTAAAACCCACGAATTAAAAAAGACTTTTAAAGGGCCGTTCAGAAGAGACACGGTTATCCCCTCATCACTTAGATCTTTTCGGAGCTTTCTCTTAAACCGCAGATACTGAAAAATTCTTAAAGCATCCAGTCTCCCATGACAGGCCCTTATAAAACTCTCCGGTTTCTTATGGTCACGTCGCAACACTTGAAAAGGATCCGGCCTCCCGAATACAGTTTGAAAAAACCCATCCATCGGTGTGGAAACATCATGGTGGAAAAGCTCTTCAAAAAGCTCTACCGTGTCCTTCACTTCCTGAAATGAATCAAAGGGAAAAAGTGGATAGTTGTCATACCGTCCCCTTGCTCCCGAAATTACCGAAGGCCCCGTCCCAAAAGGAACCCTGGAAGAAGGCCTGGAGGAAGGGTAAACAGGCCCGGCACCCCAGATACAGAGAGTTCCCAACTTCCTGAGCTTTTGCGCCATATAGAAATCTTCTCCTGCAGCTCTTGCAGGAAACCCCCCTACAGAAAGGTAACTCCCCAAAGGGAACGACAACGCCGAGCCCAAAGCCGTGAAAGCATAAGGTGACTCAATCAGCAACAAACTTATGAGATAGGTCCGCATGTAGATCTCATATCGCAGAATCGCCCGGTCCATCCTCTCATCACCACTAAGATAATGGTAATAAGGAGCCAACATTCCTTGGGTTTCGGGAAAATCACGAAAGATCTTAACTACCCTTTCCAAATAGTTTGGTTCCATAGTTGTGTCTGCATCCAGGTTCACTATCAACGCTTTTTTTGTTGTCACTGCTTCAATCGCACTCAAAATCTCACGTCGAGCCATACCCACCCCGCTCTTGCGGCGGGACCACCCTCTCCCCCTGGAACATCTATCCAAAACGTGCAGTTTCAACCCTCTATAGTTTCGAAGCATACGAATCGTAGCTGAATTCCGCTCACAGACACCTCTTCCAATCTCTTCAGACCACCAGCTCTGAGGTTGATTTACGCAAACCCATACATCAAAATTTTTGAACGTCTGAGAATACAACGAACCCAGACAACGTGGTAATTCGTGGAGCTCATCCATACAAGGAATGGCTACATGTACTGAAATATCCGACAAAAAAACTACTCCTTGATCATTTTAAGGCATCTTTTTCATAACCAAGCGTATTTCTCTATGCTAAAATCGTGCATAACATCTTGAAAAGGAGAAATGAAAATGGATGTTAAAAAAGCTTTAGTCATCGGTTTGATTGGTGCATCATTCAGCCTAGGCGCTGCAGGGTGTTACCTCCACGCAGATCCCGCCCCGGTAGTAGCAGAAACCGCCACCTATGATTACACTCCAATGCTGTATAATGGATATGTAGTCTATTACACTCAAGCAGGCGTACCCTTCTACTATGTCGGATCAACACGCTACTATGTTCCCAGAACTCACTGGGGGCCGTACCGTTCTTATTATACACGCCACCGAGCCTACTATTGGCGTTGGCATGGTAGATACGGAGCACGCTATCGAGGGAGGCGATACAGCAGAGGTTATTTTAGAAGCGCACGGTACCGCAGAGGAAGAGGAAGAAGAATAGGAAGAGCAAGAAGAGGAGGGTACAGACGGGGTATAAGATCCGGGAGACGAGCACGACGGAGACGTTGAAAAGAAAATATGAGGGGAACAGCTTTGTTTTAACATCTTGATATAGATACAAGCTACTGTTTCTAGTCCTGCGAAGACCTCATCCCAGCCGATCCACCATTTACTCTATTCCTCTTCTATCAGCTATGCTGAACAGAACTTGGGAAAGGGTAAACACTCTTGCGACATCACCAACTGAATCATCACAATTTAAAAAAACGGCGTACTTGTACGCAAGAGGTTTTTGCGCTGATTTAGTTTAACGTGTATTATTCAACAAGTTATTAAAAGGTGTCGAAAGATCAACCTGCCGGGAACCCTATGAGACTTGGCTCTCGGGTTTAGATGAATGCCTTTTGCACGGAGGAAATCTCCATGGTGGAAAAAAACAAAGGCCGACCAGCAGAAGCTGAAGTCGACCCAATCACTGCATTATCCGGTGTCTCTTTATTTGCAGACATGACGCGGATCCATATAAGACGACTGGCTGAAATAGGAAGCTACGAAACCTATAAACCCAACGAATCCATCTTCTCCGAAGGTGATAGCGGGGAAAAGTTCTATGTGCTTCTTGGCGGGGCCGTACGCATAAGCCGCTCGGTATCCGGGATGGGTGAAGAAGCGTTGGCCATACTGAAAACAGGCAACCACTTCGGCGAGATGTCCCTCATAGACAACAGCCCTCGCTCAGCCGACGCAAAGTGTCACAAGAAATGCACCTTGTTTGTAATCTCAAAAAGCGATCTAGAAGACCTTCTCTTCATTGATCGAGATTTGGCCTACGAACTTTTATGGAGCTTTGTTAGAACCCTGACAAAGCGTCTCAGACAAACAAACGACAAGATGACCTTTTTGACCTTTGCAGGAAAATTCGGCTAAAACCATCTCAAAAAAATGCTCACTCTCCGCTCAAACTCAGCACGAGCTGGACTCCGTCGGATGAAGAAGACATCTGCGCAGAGATGGTTTTCCCGCCTTTAGTGAACAGCAAAAAACGCCCTTCATCAGCCGACAGCCCCAAGCCCTTGGGCACATCCATAGGTTTCCACCCTTTTTGTCTCAAAACCTTCCGCACCTCTCCCACTAGAGCGTCCATATCCTTACGTTCTGTATAAAAACCTCTCTGTATATTCACGAGGGGATCAGGCTCAGATGACAGATCCCTCCAATCCCCAGGTAACTTAACACGCAACTCAGGCGGCCATGAGATCTTTTCAGGGGTATCTCTCGTCCGGGGTCGGGTTAAAGCCTCGCTCTTGCCCATCTCCTTATCTTCTTCTCTGCCTTTTTTCTCTTCATCTCCCTGTTCGTCCCCTCCTCTCTCTCTCGTAAACTCCGAAGCATCCATCACAACCCGAACATTGGTTGAGCTATCTCCTTTGCTCTTGAAGAAAACTCTCAGCTTCCGGTCTTCCTTTTTGGCCGACAACTCTCCTTTCTCTCCAACTTCCGGCTGCCACCCTTTTTCTTCTATAGCTGCTTTCAACAATGATTTCGCTTTCTCCAGGGAACAACCACAACGCCCACGGAGCTCTACATCATCCCCTGAAGCCGCAAAAACCCTCCCATCCCACCGAATTTCTTTGGGAAGTGGGATATCTTCGGGCATAGGAGGCCCCTTAAACACCTTGGCGTCCTCCTTCAACTGACGCTTTAAAAGCTTTACTTCAACAGACCCTCCCGTTTTTTTAAACTCAACCTGCAGATGCTCCAAACCCCTTATTCCAACAAGTTTTGCAGTATTAGCTCGTTGGAGATCTTCTACAAGATCGAACCCCATGGAAACCAGCTTCTTCCTGTAATAAACAATGGTCTGGAGAGGGGAATGATTCACACTGAGTTGAATCTCAAGATGATTTTTTTCATCTTTCACAACCCGCATACTCTTCGTGCGGGGATGGATGGGGACGCCTTTCACATCGGACGGTATCTTTTCTTTTTTCTTCTCCTTACAAGCTGAAAAGGAAACAAGAACAAAAAAGAGGGAAAAACCCACTCTTAAAACAAGGCCATCAAATGTCTTTGTCGCCACCTTCATAATCATCTTCGTTTCCTGTCATTTCGCGCTCATCTTCCCCATTAACCTCGCCCTCTTCCTCGCTCTCTTCCTCGCCCTCTTCCTCGCCCTCTTCCTCGCTCTCTTCCTCACTAGCATCCTCACTCACCCCTTCACTATCTTCTTTTTGCTCTTCCTCGACAGCTCCTTTGTGCGCCGACCCATCTCCCAAGCTACCCTCATCTGTATCGTTGATGCTATCGACGCCTTCATGTTCATCTTCGGAGTCTTCGCCGTTCTCATCTTCCGGAATCCTAGCCACGACCATCACCGACTCGTCTTCGAGGAGACGAACTAATACAACCCCTGTGGTGACACGACCTCTGACAGAGATCCCGGAGACAGGTGTCCGAATAACAGTCCCACGATTTGTCACCAACATTACATCATCAGTGGAATCAACAATCCTTAAAGATAAGACCCCTCCATCACGCTTCTTTAACCGAGCTGTAAGAACCCCCATGCCTCCACGGTTCTGAGTCGGATACTCGGATATAGGAGTCAGCTTACCGTAACCTTGCTCAGTTACAGTGAAAGCAAGCGCGTCGGATTCAGGTTCGAGGGTGCTCATGCTCACCACCTCATCCCCGGGTTTCAGTTTGATCCCTTTCACGCCACGGCTCACTCGACCGAGTGGACGAGCCTGTTCCTCTGCAAACCGGATCGCTTGCCCAAGCTTTGTGCCCAACAAAACATCCATAGAGCCGTTGGTGATTTTTGCATCGATCAGAGAGTCCCCATCATCCAACACCAATGCGCGGATCCCTGTGGCCCGAATATTGGCATACGCCATGAGCTCTGTCTTCTTTACTATTCCGCGGCTGGTAGCAGACAGAACAAACAAGTCACCCGCAAACTCATCTACCGGCAACATCTGAACGACTTTTTCGCCCTCTTGAAGATCAATAACGTTGACCAACGGCCTGCCGCGGGAATGCGGTGCACCTTTGGGAAACTGATAAACTTTGACACTAAAAACCCGCCCGGAGTCAGTGAAAAGCAAAACATGAGAGAGCGCCGAAGCAACAAAAGTCATGGTTATTTCATCTTCGGCC
>JAABSF010000565.1 GCA_011390535.1 Deltaproteobacteria bacterium
ATTGCGCATGCTTATCCCGTCCATTGAATTAGTTAAGATAATTCTCCGCAGCTCCCCGCCTTTCCGGCAGTTTCGTGCCTTTTCCGCAGTTTCGCTTCTTACCCGAAGTTACGGAGCATTTCAGCCGAAAACACTATTTCAGAGAAATATTTCAACTCATCAACCGTGAATCAACGTCGATCTTTGCTGCAAAACCCAAATAACTCAGGGTTCTGAGTCTTTTTTTAGAAAAGTAAGCAACAATTTGGAGCCGGGGCCGATAAGAGCTGCGACGGTAACAAAAAAATAAAACCAATCCAACTCAGAATTCGGAGGACGAAAATGAACACAAGAACGAACGCGAGAACGAACACACGAACGAACACAAGAACGATCACAAGAAAAGCGCTGAAGGCTTCAACTCTCATCTTCGCCGCAATTATTCTTCTGCCTTTAAATCCGGCATCAGCGGAGAAAAGGGATAGAACATCCGCCGGGAACAGTGAAAATAATGAATCACATGAGTCTTCATCTTCAAAGGACCAGCCAAGAGACGGAGAAAGATCTCAGCCTGGGTGCGCTTATGATAACCACTGTAAGGGCGTCCGGATTTGTTACAAAGGAGAGTGCGTGTTTCCTTCGCAAATTCAGGGGAAAACCCCGGCTCGTCAAACCCCGGCTCAGCATGCACCGTCACAACAAGCCCCGGCGTCCGGCCATGGCAACCCATATATAAATTCCGGTGGTTATCAGCCCGCACATCGCCAGGGTGCGTCGCCTGGTCCAAATACCTCTTATGCGCCGAACGTCGCTCCGGCAGCTCCTGCACAGAACCAAGCACATTCTACTTCCAGCCCTCACAAAAGCGAGAAAACCAAACCTTTTGCAACAAAGGGAACCTTGGAGACCGGTTTCAATTTAGCTTTTTCTTACAAAGAGGAAAAATTGGAATACAAAGTCAATAACGCCTCTGTCAGCAACACTATGGAGTTAGCCATGGATATTGGGTTATATCTTGGATACTTCATTGCCGACAAGTTTGTGTTGGGAGCTTACGCCTCTCTCCCCGTAACCTATACCCGGGAAAAGGGGGTCGAGCCCCTGAGCACAGTGGGCTTTAGTTTGATCGCAGCCCCCGGCTTTGCGTTTTCCTTATACAAAGAAAAGCTTTATTTCTACGGGGAAGCATTGGTTGGCTTTCAAACGGCTCGTATACGGACGGAAGGACTTGAAGGCCAGTTGATAGCAGGTGTCTTTGGTGGTGATTTGGGTCTCAAGCTGAAAGTCGCTGATCATGCTCTCTTCAGAATAGGCCTCAGGCCCACATATCAGATTGGTCTAGTCAAGATAGATGATGGTTACAGTGACTTGCTCCACAATTCTCTGGAAGTAAAGCTCTCCGCCGGTTTTTCGGTATATTTCTAACACTATCCTCATCTCCATCCCATTTTTATTCTATTCCCTATCCTATTCTTCATCCTAATATCCATCCTATTCTTGATTCTATTCTTGATCCTATTCTCTCCTATTCTCTCCTCCTCACGTCTCGAATGCCGGCCAATCTCCTCAGCCTCTGCACTTCCTCCCAAGCCTGTAGCCATTCACTCACTGTGGAGTGCTTGATGTCGTTGATATGAAAGCTCTTTTCAGCCTTTATGGAGTAGACATGAAAAACCTAGTCACTACATTGATTTATTCAGTCCTTCTACTGTAAAGGTCCAGTAAGCTGGTGCTTTACATTCGGATCGAGGGAAGGGTGGGTGTGGTGGGAAAGGAGTCAACCGGCGAGCATCTCGTTCTAGCACAAAATCCAGTGTGCTGGATTCTGGAAGGCGCGACAACGAGTACGCGCCTTTTGGTGCGCCGTAGTTATCGCAGCAGAGCGGGAAGGATCGGCGTCCGAATCCAGAAGTTATTTTTGAGTCAGCCCTTAGTAAATCAGGGAGGGAGGTATCAATAGGAGACAGGGGCAGAGGTACCAATAGGAGTCAGGTCAGGGGCAGAGGTACCCCACTGAAATTGTTGAGTCGGGGTGCAAGATGGCACGAACCCTAAGGCGGACGGAGGGGGAGGGGTCGTCATGCATCTTTTTTGCTGCTTTTTTTAGCTTATCATTTTGTTTTCGGAATTTGACCAGAGCGCAAATGGCTGCGGTGCGAACTTTGGAGCTCTTATCACGAAGAGCGGAAAACAGGGTTTGGGATATTTTTTTTATTTCATCCTGCTTGAGATTGCCTTCGGTCTTTCCGGTGGTTTTGGTGGTTTCGGTGGTTTTGTTGGTTCTAGTGGTTCCGGTGCTTCCGGTGGTTCCGGTGGTTTTGGTCGTTCCGGTGGTTCCGGCGAATTTGAGCTGCATGGAGCTTACGATGGAACCTATGGCGATTATCGCGGTTTTCTTTGTGTCGGGTTTTCCTTTACGGGCCGGAGCCATTAGGGAGTCCATTACTATGCGTTTGCAAAACTTGTTTATTAAAACCGACTTTGTGTGCTCAACAGCTTCAGATGTGCATAACTGAACTGCTATGTTTGTGGCTGAGCGGGGATCGAGTGATACTTTTTCGGCCGGTGCCGGGTTTTTTAAAAACGTGTTCAACCATGAGGCGAGGTTTTCCAGTTCCAAGCCTGCGGTGATCAATACTCCGGCACCTTGTGTCTTTGTTTTTGTTTTTTCATTGGGGCTTTTTATCAAAGCGAGGAGA
Source organism: Deltaproteobacteria bacterium (assembly GCA_011390535.1). Taxonomy (GTDB): domain Bacteria; phylum Myxococcota_A; class Polyangia; order HGW-17; family SLPX01; genus SLPX01. The sequence continues at coordinate 2,679 of JAABSF010000565.1, forward strand.
CTGGGGCTGATTTTCTCGTCAAGGATTGGGTGTATCATTTCTCCATTTTGGATCAACTCGTGATAAACCTTAACGCAAGCCCT
>JAABSF010000566.1 GCA_011390535.1 Deltaproteobacteria bacterium
AATTTCATTAATCCATCCATCCCACCAGGATATTCAGGTTCCTCCTCAACTTCGATAAATATCTGTTCCTGTTCATTCTTTTCGGGAACAGATTCTTCTTTCACCGGCGGTGGCTCCATTGCCTACCTCTTCCAAAATTTCGAACTGCCCCATTAACACCTGCCCTATCATAGAGTTCGCCGCAGACGTCAAGGCTGTCCCGTCACGGGGACAAAACCGAGCCTCACTATCGCACTCGCAACCACATTTAGGACAAGTTTTCATACTTCAACCATTGAACTTCTTCATTACTTATCATCATTGCTTATCATCTTAAAACCAAATCTCATCCTCATCAAAAGGCAAACCAAACGTATTACACCACAACCATTGACATTACTCGGATGACGGATAAAATTCTTGTTTTATTTCATATTTTTCTCTGATGCTTAATTTGGTCCATTTTACCGGTAATTAAAATTACATAAACCATTACTTCACTGATAGCGTGGTTTCGTGTACAATCATAACATCTGATTTCAGGTGGCACAACATAAGACGAAAAAGAGAGACGCATCAATGCGACCTCCCGACATAATTATTTTTCATGAAATAAACCGCTTTAGAGTTTTCGAGGCTGAGAAAAAAAAAGCAAATTCACGATTTAAACGAATCATCCGGAAAATGGTGAACTTAGACCATTCTGCTATGAGGTAACTAAATATGGCTGCCAAAGGAGCGGGGGGCAATCCCCCCAAGGGCTCACAAAAACCTGCTCAAAAAGATGACGAATGGGTGATCGCCTTTGATCATTCTGTTGTTGAAGAGAGCAGTCCAAGACGCAAAGGGCCTCCCAGAAAAACAAAGAGAGGTTTGGGGAAAAACATTGATGGGATGTTGCAGGCAATCCCTGAACCCGACGTTCCGGGGGCCACCGTCACATTGGACTTGGAAGACATAGAAGAAGTTGCGGGGATGAGAGAGGTTCAATCCGCCCCTGAACCTCCAGGCGCGAGGGACTCATCAATTACAGGCAGGCGACAGACCAGACCTAGAGCCCCGGAGGCCGCTCCCGACGAGCTGCAACTCAAAGCCGGTACGATGGTCCTGAAATACGAGCTGATTCGTAGACTGGGCCGAGGTGGTATGGGCACAGTATGGGAGGCTTATGATACCAGCCTGGGCCGGCGAGTAGCAATCAAGTTCCTTCACAAGAAGGCCAGCAGAAAAAAAGAATTTCGGGAGCGGTTTTTAGCCGAAGCCCGCGCAACAGCGCAGTTCAACCATGAAAACATTGTAACCATTCATGATGCAGGTGACTACGCCGGCACTCAATATCTTGTACTTGAGTTTCTTGATGGCGAGGAGCTCTCTCACCGAATGAAAAAACGGCGAATGAGCTATAGCCAAGCACTGAATATCATGCTCCCTGTGGTTAAAGCTCTTGTCGAAGCTCATAAAGCCGGAATCATTCACAGGGATCTCAAGCCCGACAACATATTCCTATTAAAGAGCGGCGGCGTAAAGGTGCTCGACTTTGGTTTGGCCAAGCTTTTCGATTCCGAAGCATCGGTTGAAGACAAGCAAGACATGAAAAAGGTCATGAAACTGAAGGTGAAAGAGGCGGTCGAGGAAGGCGGCCTCTCAGATGTTTCGGGCATCTCATCTGTTTCTCAAGTGGATTCCCTGGGAGGCTCCAAAAAGAAACGTCTCCATGACGGTGATCAAGATCTTACCCGGGCCGGGATGATAATGGGCACCTATGCGTTCATGTCTCCCGAGCAATGGGGGCTTGGACACGTAGATCATCAAACTGATGTATGGGCCGCCGGAGTCATCTTATTCCAAATGTTGACAGGGGAGCACCCCTTTGGAAGCCGCTCCACCGAAGTTATCATGCATAACATTGCGCGCCTGAATGAGCCGGTGCGATCCGTGCGTGAAGTAGTCCCCACCATCCCTGAAGCTGTGGCAAAGGTAGTATCCAGATGTCTTCAGAAAAAGAAGAAAAGCCGGATAAGCACCGCAAAGCAGCTCCTTTCAGAACTAGAGAGCCTCACCGCTCGGCCGTCTGCAGGGAGGCAGAGGCTCAAAGAAGACCAAAACCCTTATCCGGGTCTGGCGCCGTTCACCGAAAACGACGCGAACCGGTTCTTTGGAAGAGACGCCGAGATCTCACAGTTTATCGCAAAACTAAAAGATCGCCCCACCCTGGCGGTCATCGGCCCATCGGGCGCGGGAAAATCATCCTTTGTGAGAGCGGGCGTAATCCCAACATTACGTTCAGGCGGCGCACGTGACTGGGACATAATAGTATGCCGCCCCGGGAGAGATCCCTTCAGCTCGATTGCCGGTGCGGTTTTGATGGGCTCTTCCACCGGCAACACCAACGTAGAGTCGGTGGTGGAAGCAGCCAAAGAAGAATCCGCCCTCGCGAGCCAACTCAAAGAAGAACCAGGAAGGCTTGGAGCGCTTTTACGGGCAAGAGCTCGTTCACATAGCAGGCCTGTGATGGTCTATATCGACCAATTCGAAGAGTTGTTTACCCTGGTCGAAGATAATGACACCCGACAACGTTTCGCTACTGCGGTTGCAAGTGTGGCGGTAGATTCGTCAACGCCGGTGCGCGTTGTTGTATCTATGCGTTCCGACTTTTTGGATAGAGTGGCGGAGAACCGGGCGCTCATGGAGAGCATGACCCGGGATCTCACAATTCTACAGCAGCCCAGCGTCGCAGGGCTTCGCGAAGCAATCTTGAAACCAGCGGAGTTG
>JAABSF010000567.1 GCA_011390535.1 Deltaproteobacteria bacterium
CCCGGGTTGAAAAGGCCCCAGGGGAATGGAGGAATCGAAGCTATGGGTGACCTCGCAAAGGCATTCACTGAGGGCGGAATCTTCATGTACGTCATCTTGCTTGTTTCGGTTGCTGGTTTAGCGGTTATCATCGAGAGGTTTATTTTCCTCTTCTTCCGCTACAACATAAATGCATCCGCATTTATGGCCCAGATCACCAAACTTGTGATGGCAAACAACATTGATCGAGCCATCAAGTTGTGCAACGCTGCACCGTCTGCTGCACTGCCCCGTGTAATCAAGGCAGGGTTGACAAGGGCTAACAAAGGAGAGATCGAGATCTCCAACGCAATCGAAGAGGCGTCTCTCGAAGTTATACCTCTTGTCCAGAAACGGACCCCGACTCTGCTGGCCATCGCCAACGTGGCAACGTTGTTGGGCTTGCTTGGAACGGTTATCGGTATGATCCAGGCGTTCGGCGCCTTGGGTGGTGCCTCTCCTGAAGAGCGAGCTGTTCTGTTGTCGCAAGGTATTGCGGTTGCTATGAACACCACGGCGTTTGGGCTGATTGTTGCGGTGCCCTGCATGATCGCTCACATCTTCCTTTCCAACATGACATCGAAGATCATCAACGAAATCGATGAATACTCGGTAAAGTTGGAAAACTTGTTGGGTGCCCGTTCGCGAGCCGGTGGTGCTGCTCCTCGGTAATGTTTTTTTCGGAACCTTTCCGCCGGTGAGTTGTCTGTAGTCCTGTATGGGCCGGATAGCCTAAATGGCATTAGGGTCAAGGAGTAGACCATGCGTAAGAAACGCGAAGAAACGGACATGGGTGATCTCAACCTGATTCCTCTGATGAATTTGGTCTGTTTGCTCATTCCCTTCTTGCTTTTGAGTGCACAGTTCATTCAAATCGGGATCATTTTAGTACAGACTCCTCGTATGAAGAGTCAAAGTTCTGCAGATGATCAAGATAAGAAAGAGGCGCTCAATTTGACGGTCGTAATGACCGGCAAGGGGTATTACATCAAATCACGTTTTGGAAGCGAGTGTCCTCCCGGGAAGGGAGAGACCGATGAAAAGCTCTGTTTCAAAAATGAAGAAGCGGGCAAATTCAAAGCGGGAGAAGGTGGGATCATCGAGAAGCTGCAGCTTCATATGTGGTACTTGTTTGCAAAGAAATACAAGTCGTCGCAACACTATGAAAACCCCAAAATCGACAGGCACACGGTGACGTTGACTCCCCAGCACGATGTCAAATATGAAGATGTCGTTAAGACGCTGGATGCTATGAGGGAGATCCCCACAAAGGCGACTGACCCGAAGCCTCCGTCGGTTCCACCCGGCGGGTGTCGAATGAAGTATGACCGTGGGGCCGGGGCCTGGTTTGTGGAAGGGTCCAAAAAGAGCGGTGACGCTGCTGATCAAGCTTGTATGTACCATCTGGTGACATTGGCCATAGGAGCCACTTGATTTCGCAACGTAGACGATTGTGGCTCTTTTTGTTCCAAGACGTTTATGTGTCGTGTTGTCATATGATGCATGAGCGGGTTGTTTGAGCGTGAGTTCCGGAAATAATCGGAAGCTTTTAAAAGTTCGGCTTTCGAGTTTCATGGGACAAAAAAGAGCCTAAGCTCCGCTTTAAGCCGATGGCTGCCCCGTGGCGTCATAAAATGAAGCCATCCGTTATATGACGGTTTCATTAGGGTCGTGTCTCGACGATAAGATGCACGAAATATGTCGAATCACCCGATGATTATGAAAATCACCGGGTGAGAGAAAAAAATTAATAGTTGCCGCTTAAATGCCGATATGAATCTCGACGTTGAGTTTTCGACATTTTTATGAACTGGATTTTTCCAAAATGCGGCTGCAACAGTAATTGATCAGAGAGGCCAAAATGCCAAACGAAAGAGATCCGGCGCTTGATTTTTGGATGAAGAAAAAGGCGTTCAAGAAGAAAGAGAAGATTTTAGAGCGGAGACGGGTAAAGAAAATGCCCCTCTTGATCAACTCGCTGATGGACGCCCTGGTTATCATTCTGTGCTTTCTTCTTAAAAGCTATGGAGATAACCCGGTGAACATCACCCAAAAAGAAGATGAGCTGACTTTACCGAAATCAGAGTCGACATCAAACATGGCCGACGCGGTTGATATTCATGTCGGTGCATCTTCAATTCTGGTCCGCGGGAAACCTGTTGTGAATGTAAAAAACGGTAAAGTGGATGAGAACGTAAAACGTGACGGAGCTGATGGATTCTTCATTACCCCCTTATACAATAAGTTAAAAGAAGAGGCCAAGATGCTCAAAACTAAGAGTAAAACCGCAGGGATTAATTTTACCGGTGATGCTCTGGTTGCGGCACACAACGAAATACCATACAGGTTGCTTTCTGAAGTTCTCTACACTGCCAACCAGGCGGAGTTTAAAACCTACAGTTTTGCAATTGTAAAAACCCGAGAGTAAGGGGGCGCAATCGGGGGGAGGTCCCCAATGCCGAAGACCAACGCTGCTAAAGCTGCTCAGAAAAACAAAAAGAAGAAGCCGGGAACGGTGGAGCGGCCAAAAATTCTCAGAATAGGAATTGTTCAAGGGGGCAGGATCATTGAGGAGAAGCTCATAAGAGATCGCCGAGATGTATCCATTGGGCAAGCTGCCAGAAACACCTTCATAATACCTTCAGCATTTATGCCCGCACAGTTTAATCTCCTTCAGGTGACAGGGAACACCTATACCCTCAAATTCACTGAAGGTATGGATGGGCGTATAG
>JAABSF010000568.1 GCA_011390535.1 Deltaproteobacteria bacterium
TTTATTAGTCTTCGTGTTTTAGGCATTTATTAGTCTTCGTGTTTTAGGCATTTATTAGTCTTCGTGTTTTAGGCATTTATTAGTCTTCGTGTTTTAGGCATTTATTAGTCTTCGTGTTTTAGGCATTTATTAGTCTTCGTGTTTTAGGCATTTATTAGTCTTCGTGTTTTAGGCATTTATTAGTCTTCGTGTTTTAGGCATTTATTAGTCTTCGTGTTTTAGGCATTTATTAGTCTTCGTGTTTTAGGCATTATTTGTCTTCGTGCTAGAAATTTTTTGTTCCGCGGCCGTCTTTTGCAGGGGTTTTGATATTGTATCTTTTAATCTTACGATAAAGGGTGCTTGGGTTGATGCCAAGTTCTCGGGCGGCTGAGCTTCTGTTGCCGTGATGTTTTTGAAGCGCTTGGCGAATAAGTGTTATCTCCACCGATTTGATATCCATGTCATCGCTTGGGCCCGCGATATTGCCGGCGGTTTCTTTCTGAAGATAACGTGGCAGATGATCCGGTTGGATCATCCCCTCATGGCATAGCACAAACGCGTGCTCGATTATGTTCTGCAGCTCTCGCACATTACCGGGGAAAGAATGATTCATGATCAAAGTGTAAGCTTCGGGTGATAGTCCGGTGACCTTACAATCCATGGTGAGGTTGAGTGAGTCGATGAAGTGATCCACCAGCAAGGGGATATCTTCTCTGCGCTCTGTAAGTGGGGGAATGTCGATGCGGAAGACGTGAATTCGATAGTAGAGATCTTCACGGAAGTCACCTTCACGGACAAGGGTGTCAAGGTCCTTGTTGGCGGCGGCGATGACTCGGACATCTGCATGGACAGGGTCCACCGAGCCAAGTGGTTCATAAGTTTTTTCTTGCAGAACACGCAACAATCTTACTTGCATGGCGGGTGATATATCGCCGATTTCATCCAGGAAGAGTGTCCCTCCTTGGGCCAGAGCGAATCGCCCGGGTTTATCCCGTGCCGCGTCGGTGAAAGCGCCGGCCTTGTAGCCGAAGAGCTCTGATTCCAAAAGTGTGTCGGGGAGAGCTCCGCAATTTACAGCTACAAAACTTTTCTTCCGGCGGGGTGAGAGCTGGTGAATAGCCCGGGCGAATAGTTCTTTGCCCGTGCCGCTGGCGCCTTGAAGCAAGACGGTGCTGTTTCCGGCGGCGATGCGGGGAAGTAAATCAAACAGCCTGGTCATTGCCGGGCTTTTGCCGACAATATCGGCTACGGTGTGTTTGTTCTTCAGGGCCTTTCGCAGCTCTTCTATTTGTCTAAGATCTTGAAAAGTTTCGACTCCGCCGATCACTTCGCCATCGTTATTGTTCAAGACCGCTGCAGAGACTTTTATCGGAATTCTTTTTCCTTCAGAATCTATTACAAACACAGATGAGCTTGTTGCAGGATCTCCGGTATCCAGCGCGGCCTTTACTGCGCATGCGTCATCACAGATATTTGCCCGAAACACTTCATTGCACCGCTGACCGATCGCCTCTTCACGTTTGATCCCGGTTATTTTCTCTGCTGCTTGATTAAAAGATGTGATGCGCCAATCCAAGCCGACCGTAAAGACTCCTTCGTTTATTGAATCCAGTATTGGGTCGCGGTAGCGGATTATTTCTAAAGCTTTTTTATTAGAGTCGGACATAGTTTTTAGTGCCGAATAAGTATAATTGTTTTCATTCTAACCACTTTGTAATCCTTACTCCACAATCGTGCAATGCGCAAGCCGGAACTCTCAATTTGCACGATTATAAGCGGTTCGTAATTTGGGGTCCGGTATAAGCGGTTGAATATATTGCTGTTTTGATTTGTGTTTTTATTGGCACGTTTGTTGCTGGTTCTGACTGTGATGAAACTCGCGATCCCTATACATGGAGAGAGAATATCTTCTGTTTTTGATGTGGCAAGAAAGTTTGGTTTTTTTGTCGTGAATCGGGAGCACGAGATAGTCGGCGAGGAGTTCTCCATCGCGGAGCCTGATCCTTTGGATAAGACACGTCAGATAATTGAGAATGGATCAGACGTTCTTATCTGTGGTGCCATATCTTGGCCGCTTGAGCTGACGCTCATCTCAACCGGTGTGGTAGTGATACCAAACACCTGTGGGTTAACCGTTGAAGTGATCAACGCATTTCTGGCGGGTGGATTAGATGAAAAAGCGTTTCTAATGCCCGGTTGTACTGGGCAGAGGAGATGTCGCGGGTGTTGTGCGGTTAGAGGTTTTGCGGCCCCAAGAGGGTCGTCCTCAGGACGAACCGATGGACGTTATAGACCAAGGAATATGAAAAAAATGAAGGAGAAAAAAATGAAAGTAGCAGTAACTGCAACTAGACCGAATTTGGATGGAGCGCTTGATCCCCGTTTTGGGAGGTGCGCTTATTTTATGATTGTGGACACGGAGGATATGAGTTTTGAAGCTGTTGTGAATCCTAACGTGGCCCTGGGCGGAGGGGCGGGAATACAGTCTGCACAGCTTATGGCTGAAAAAGGTGTCAAGGCCGTCTTGACGGGAAACTGTGGCCCCAATGCACATAAGACGCTGACTGCGGCGGGGGTCGATGTAATTGTAGGGATGAGCGGCACCATATCGGAGGCCGTCGAACAATATAAAAAAGGAGGGCTCAAAGCTGCAGGTGGTCCAAATGTAGAAGATCACTCAGGGATGAACGCCGGCGGGTCGGCTGGACAGTCTTCAAGGAAAACCTCAGGAGAGACATCGGAACAACTCCCGGGGCAATTTTCAGAT